>PSRI01000255.1 GCA_003175935.1 Bacteroidota bacterium | reverse complement strand
GGGTTTATTCTGCTTATTGCCTGTATCAATTTTATGAATCTGAGCACCGCGCGAAGTGAAAAACGTGCAAAGGAAGTAGGTATACGTAAAGTTGTAGGCGCCGGAAGAAAATCATTGATAAGTCAGTTTCTTGGTGAATCAATTCTCATTGCAGTTATTGCCGGGCTACTCGCAGTAATCATTGTTGAATTGAGTTTGCCAGGATTTAATAAACTTACTAACAAAACCATCTACATCCAGTTTGAAAATATTTATTTCTGGTTTTTCTTTTTGGGTTTCATCTTTTTCACGGGCATTATCGCTGGAAGTTATCCTGCATTTTATTTATCGGCGTTTAGACCGGTAAGGGTATTAAAAGGTGCCGTGAAAAAGGCAAATGCGCTGGTAACTCCCAGGAAAATTTTGGTAATCACCCAATTCACTTTTGCGATCATATTGATTGTTTGTACGATAATTATCAAACAACAAATTCAATATGCAAGAGACCGACAGACAGGATATGACAAAGCGAATTTGATTTATGCTTTTTTGGGTGGTGATGTAGAGAAGAATTATGAGATGATTAAAAATGATTTGCTTCAATCCGGCATCGCCACCTCTATAACAAAGACCAGCGCTCCACTCACCCAGGGCTGGAGTAATTCCTGGGGATTTCAATGGGATGGAAAAGATCCTAATGATAGAACGATCATCGATCGTTTTTGTGCAGACGATCATTTTGCAAGAACTGCGGGGTTGCAAATTGTGAATGGAAGGGATATCGATCTGAAACAATTTATTACAGATTCAACAGCCGTGCTCCTGAACGAATCTGCAGCAAAGGTTATGGGCTTTAAACAACCAATCGGACAAATTGTGAAAGACAATGGAATTGATTGGCACGTCGTGGGAGTATTCAAAGATTTTATTTTACAATCGCCCTATTATCCTACTGTTCCAATGGTTATTGAAGGAGCAAAAGGATGGTTCAATGTGATGCATATCAAATTGAACGAGAAAAATTCCATGGAAAAAAATATGAAGGCTGTAACTGCAGTCTTTAATAAATACAATCCTGCATTCCCCTTCTTTCCTCAATTTGTGGATCAGGAGTATGCAGCGAAATTTAAGAATGAACAAAGAGTAGCAACACTTGCAACTCTATTTGCAGGTCTAACCATTTTCATTTCATGTTTGGGATTATTTGGCCTTTCTACCTATACTGCTGAAAATCGAATCAAAGAAATAGGAATCAGAAAAGTATTAGGAGCCTCAGTTACGGGCATTACATCATTATTATCCAGGGATTTTGTCACACTGGTTTTCATTTCAATTTTGATTGCAACGCCAATAGCGTGGTGGGCCATGTTCACATGGCTAAAGGATTTTCCCTACCACATAAGCGTTCAATGGTGGGTGTTTGCATTGGCTGGTGTACTGTCACTTTCTATTGCATTGCTTACGGTAAGTTTTCAGGCAATAAAGGCGGCTCTTGCAAATCCTGTGCGATCCTTACGTACCGAATGATTTCTCGCAAAGACGCAAAGTTCCGCTAAGGCGCTGTTGAAAAGAATCTAATAATAGTGGTATGTTAAAAAACTATTTAAAAATCGCGTGGAGAAATTTGATGAAAAGCAAAACCTTTTCATTCATTAATATTTTTGGCCTTTCCACAGGATTGGCCTGTTGTCTCCTTATTGCAATTTATTTATTCCATGAGACCAGCTATGACAGCTATCATAAAAATATTGACAGGCTCTATCAGCTTGGGACAACTTTTGTAAAAGACGGAAAAGAAGACCGTACTCCCAATACGCCTGCACCAATGGCTCAGGCAATGAAAAATGAATTTCCTGAAATAAATGAAGCATGCAGGATCATGTCATTGTTTTCTGAAGACAAAACTCTCCTGCAATACAAGCCTGACGGAGGGGAGCCCAGGTCGTTCTATGAAACCAACGGGTATATGGCAGATAATACCCTGTTCAGTGTTCTCAGTTTTAATTTTGTTGAGGGCAATCCTAAAAATGCACTAACGGAGCCGAATACCCTGGTGGTGAACCAGGAGATCGCTCACAAATTTTTTGGCAATGAATCCGCCATCAACAAAGTGATTCATATGAATAGTAACACTAATGGTGAACACGATTTTAAAATCACAGGTGTATTTAAACCTTCTTCAAAACCTTCCCAGCTCCAGGCAAGATTTTTCGTTTCAGTAGGGGGCGGAGATATAGAAGGATTTTTGAAAGAGCAAACCGATATGGCTTCAAATAATATGTTTTATACATTTTTTGAATTGAAGCCCGGTGCAAGTGCCAGGAACCTGGAAGCAAAATTCCCTGCTTTCGTTGATAAATACATTGGTAAGGATTTAAAAGCAATGGGGTTTTATAAAAAACAATTTTTAATTCCGGTGAGGGATATGCATTTGCGTGCCGGAATGCCGAATGATATCACGCCAGTTGGAAGTGTGGTCTATTTATATATTCTCGCATCTATTGCTGTTTTTACATTAATCATCGCCTGCATTAATTTCATGAATCTTTCAACGGCAAGGTCTTCCAAGAGATCTGCTGAAGTTGGGGTGAGAAAAGTTTTAGGCGCTGAGAAAAAGTGGCTGGTAACGCAGTTTCTGGGTGAATCGGTTCTACTAAGTTCAATCGCATTTTTAATAGCGATTGTTTTAACCCTTTTGTTATTGCCGGCGTTTTCCCAGGTATCGGGCAAACACCTGACGCTTGACTTTGCAAAACAGTGGTTTATTATACTCGGATTTTTCGTTTTGTCATTAATTGCCGGAATCATCGCCGGAATATATCCAGCATTTTATCTCTCTTCATTCCAACCTGTAAGGGTTTTGAAAGGCAGGTATAGTAATTCATTGTCAGCCGTTGCTCTCCGAAAAGGTTTGGTTGTATTTCAATTTATCATTTCCGTAATACTGATTGTTGCATCAGTAGTCATCAGCAACCAAATGAAGTACATGCGATCTACAGATTTGGGATTTGCCAGAGATCAACAGATCGTAATTCCACTTAGAAGCAACAATGCAAAAAATATTTATACTGCTTTAAAAACTGCCATCAAAAAAAATCCTTTGGCAAAGGAAGTAGGCGCTTCAATGTCTTACCCTGGTATTATCAACCCCAGCGACATGGGAGTGCATACTGAGGGAAAGACCGCTGATGATTCAAAGCTTATTCATACTAATTGGGTGGATCCATCTTTCTTACAAACACTGGACGTAAAACTTTTGGCGGGAAGATTATTCTCGGAACAATTTCCAGGTGATACAGCTCAGCGCATTGTAATAAATGAGCAGGCTGTAAAAGAATTGAGTTTGGGCTCTCCTCAAAAGGCAGTTGGCAGCCGTCTTTATTTCGATTGGAGGGGTAAATCTTATACTCTTTTCATTGTTGGTGTAGTAAAAGATTTTCATTTCCAGGATCTCCATGTAAACATTGCACCTTTTGGGTTTTTCCTGAATAATGCGACTAATTACAATTATATGATTGCGCATACCAGTGCAAAGGATCTGGCTTCTGTGCTTTCTTATATTTCTACGTCGTGGAAATCACTCAATCCGAATGAGCCTTTCGAGTATAGTTTCCTGGATGATGATTTTCAAAAAAACTATGAAGGCGAAGATCGCTTAGCCGGCATCGTTGGATATTTTACTGCGATTGCCATTTTGATTTCATGTTTAGGATTATTTGGACTCGCGACATTTAGTGCAGAGCAACGAACAAAGGAAATAGGAGTAAGAAAAGTATTGGGTGCAAGTATTCCGGGCATCGTCTCTCTCCTATCGAAAGATTTCCTGAAGCTAGTGGCTGTCTCAATTTTAATTGCATCGCCAGTAGCCTGGTTTGTCATGAACAAATGGTTGCAGGACTTTGCATATAGAACAAGAATTAGCTGGACCGTATTTGTAATTACCACCATTGTGGCACTATTGATTGCGATGGTTACTATAAGTTTCCAGGCCATCCGTGCTGCTTTGATGAATCCCGTAAAATCATTAAGAACCGAATAACGTTGAAATTTGCCTTCGCGAGCTTTGCGATCCTTTGCGACTTTGCGTGAGGCCTTTCGAAATTTAAATTAGAAAGATGCTTAATAATTATTTAAAAATTGCTTTCAGAAATATTTCCAGAAGAAAAATTTATTCTGCGATTAGCATATCCGGACTGGCCATTGGTATCGCTTCATGCCTGATGCTGTTCCTTGTCCTTCGCTATGAAATGAGTTATGATACATTCGAAAAGAATCATAAGAGAATATATCATATTGGCACTTTAGACAAATTTTCTGATGGAGGAAGTGAATATACAGCTGGCATTCCGTTTCCTGCAATAGATGCTGCACGATTGGATTTCCCTCAAATAAAATCAGGTTGTATTTACGCAAACTATGGCGGACAGGTATCCGTAATTGGAAAAGATCCCGCAAATCCGCTTTCAAATAAAAAATTCATCGAAGGTAGCGGCGTATTTTTCTCCGACCCGGAATTCATGGAGATCTTCGGATTTAAATGGCTTTCGGGCAGTCCGAAATTATTGGCTGAACCTTATGTGACCGTACTATCAAAAAAAATAGCTGAAAAATATTTTGGTAACTGGAAGGATGCAGTCGGACAATTTCTCAAGCTGGATAATGCTGTGGTTGTAAAAGTGGGTGGTATCATTGAAGATCTTCCTTCAAACACTGATTTCCCATTGCAGATCGTAACTTCTTTTGTTACCATGAAATCAAATGCGAACGTTTACACATATAGAAGCGATTGGAATAATACCACAAGTAATTTCCAGGTTTACATGCTGATTCCTGAAAATGTTTCAGTAGCTCAAGTTAATTCACAACTCAAAGATTTCAGCAAGAAACATCGTGGCTCAGATGGTAATTCTGTAAGAACTCATTTTTTGCGCGGATTGAATGAAATTCATTATGATTCGCGACTTGAAAGTTTGGGCGACCATATCACTACTAAAGCAACGTTGAGAACTTTATCATTGATCGGGATTCTAATCATCATCATGGCCTGCATCAATTTCATAAACCTTTCAACGGCTCAGGCTGTATCGAGATCCAAGGAAGTGGGTGTAAGAAAGGTATTAGGCGGAAATAAATTGCAACTATTCAAACAAATGATGGGCGAAACTGCATTAGTAGTTTTTCTGGCCCTTGTGCTGGCCGTCATCATAACACTGGTAAGCCTGCCATTTGTCAAACATGTAGTCTCTATTAATGAACCCCTCAGTTTTATTTCAGCAGAAGGCATCGGATTTTTATTGGTAACTGGTTTGCTGGTAACGATGCTTTCAGGAATTTATCCTGCTTTAATTCTATCCGGATTCAAACCTGCATTGGCGCTAAAAAATAAAATCACATCTGCGTCAATTGGTGGCATTTCGCTTCGCAGGGTCTTGGTAGTAGTACAATTTGGTATTTCACAAGTGTTGATTATAGGTACCATCATCGCAATCAGCCAAATGAATTTTGTGAGAAATGCGGACCTGGGATTTAATAAGAGTGCAGTATACGTGATTAATGGAAATTCAGATAGCCTGATCAGAGCACGCCAACCTGCTTTCAAAGAAGATTTGTTAAAGATCCCCGGAGTTAAGTCAGTAAGTCTTTGCAGCGATGTACCCTCGTCTGATAATAATTGGAGCACCAATTTTTCATTTAATAACAGGCCAGACGAAAAATTCAATTTGTTTTTGAAGTTTGGAGACAATGATTATGTGAAAACATACGGACTTCACCTGGTAGCCGGCAGGAATATAGATAAAACTGATACAGTTAAAGAAGGTTTGATTAATGAAACGCTTGTGAGCAAATTAGGTTTAAAACATCCCGAAGAAGCGCTTGGTAAAATGATGAAGTTCGGAGGCAGGACCAGGGGCGTAGAAATAGTGGGTGTCGTGAAAGATTTTAAAACAAATTCATTAAAAGAAACCATTAAGCCCACCCTTATTTCCAGCAATTTCAAAACTTATTATTCTGTGGGCATCAAGCTGGCTACGAATGATATTTCTAAGACTCAATCGGCCATACAAAGGAGTTGGGATAAATTTTTTCCCGAGTATGCAAACTCAAGTGGCTTTATGGATGAAACTATAGCCAAATTTTACAGGCAGGAAAATCAACTGTCTACTCTTTATAAAATATTTGCCGGCCTGGCGATATTTATTTCGTGTATGGGGCTTTATGGACTTGTTTCATTTATGGCCGTTCAAAAAACAAAGGAAGTAGGAATTCGGAAAGTGCTGGGTGCTTCTGCTGCAAACATTGTGTATTTATTCTCAAAGGAATTTACAGTGCTCATTACTATTGCTTTTTTAGTTGCAGCTCCATTGGCTTATTTTATGATGAATAACTGGTTAAACAATTTTGTATATAGGATACCCATTGGCGTTAGTGTATTTGCACTGGCGGTATTGATATCAATAATTATTGCATGGTTAACAGTTGGATATAAAGCATTACGGGCTGCTCTTGCAAAACCTGTAACGGCGCTAAAGACTGAGTAATCTCTTAATAGTTTATGGTTTGTGGTTTGTGCCCGCCCGTACCGAACGGCACCTGCCCGAATGGCTCGTTCAGGCGGGCGTTCGGGCGAGGTTTGGGGTTTGTGGTGCCATTCAACAATAACTAAAAACCATAGACTATAAACTAAAAACAATAATCGAATTCATAAGCGACACATATGTTAAAAAACTATTTCAAAATCGCCTGGAGAAATTTAAAGAAAAACCGCCTTTACACCTTTGTGAACATGGCAGGCCTCACTATAGGCCTTTGCAGCTGTATTCTGATCGGGTTGTATATATGGCACGAAAACAGCTATGATCGTTTTAATGTGAATGCCGACAGAATTGTAAGGTTAACTATGGAATATGGCGACAAATCCGGATCTGAAAAGGTGGCGCTGACAGGAACGAAACCGGGACCTGAATTCAAAAGAAATTTTCCTGGTGTTGAGAAATTTTGCAGGGTCATTAAGACCCCCACTGTTGTGGGAATTGGCGATAAGTTATACGATGAGAAAAATTTTCTTTACGCAGATTCTGCATTTTTTCAAATGTTCTCATTTAATCTCTTGCAAGGTGATGATGTATCCGCATTGAATGCTCCGGACAAAGTGGTTGTGAGCCGTAAGATGGCAGAGAAATATTTTGGATCGGTTGACAACGCATTCGGGAAAACACTTCGCATAAACTCAGACAAAGACTTTTTGGTTTCAGGTGTTGCTGAGAACCCGCCCGGAAATTCACAGATTCAATTTGATTTTGTGAGTTCATTTACAAGTCTGCCCATTTCCAAAACGGAAGAATGGTATACGGCTAATTATATTACCTACCTCATGTTTACAAATGCCCGTGAAGTCGCTCCATTCAGGACTAACATGGAAGCTTACATGAAGGATGTGTCCACAAAACTCAACCGCGAAGAAGGAAGCTATCTCACCTATCATCTGGAACCTTTAACTTCTGTCCACTTAAGCTCATCGCTGGATGGATTAGAACCAAACGGAAATATCACCTATATCTATGTGCTTGGTGTGATTGCAATTTTAATTCTTGCAATTGCATGTATTAATTATACAAATCTCGCGACAGCCCAGTCGGCCGGACGTGGCGCTGAAATAGGTATAAGGAAAGTTTTGGGTGTAAAACGCTGGCAACTTTTTACTCAGTTTATTTCTGAATCAATTATCCTTAGTTTTATTTCACTCATTTTAGCTATTGCATTAACCATCGAATTAATTCCATCATTTAATAACGTCACAGGGAAAAATTTAAGTTACTCAACTCTCTTTCACCCTGTTCCTATTTTGATTTTTATTGTACTGGGATTGCTGGTGAGCTTTCTCTCAGGAGCTTACCCTGCTTTTATTCTCACCAATTCGAAAATGGTGAACATTCTTAAATCCGGTTTCAGATTATCTTCTTCGGGCGGAAGTTTAAGGAAATCACTGATCGTGTTTCAATTTGTTATTTCAGTATTTCTCTTCTCAACTACAATCATAATACTTCAACAAACTTCATATATAAGACATAAAAGTTTAGGTTATAATAAGGACCAGGTAATTGCTTTGCCGGTTGATCGCAAAATGCGTGAAGGAGGACTCCAGGCTTTCAAAGATGCGTTGTTATTGAATCCTAATATTGTTTCAGTTACGGGCGCCTATGAGACCCCGGTAGTTGTTGGTTGGGGAGATGGCATTACTGCTGATAATGGAACCACAAAGAAAAATATTATGGTTAACGCCATGCCGGTGGATTTAGATTTTGTAAAGACACTGGGGATTAAAATTATTGCAGGTAGCGATTACACTTTGGCAGATAAAAATTCAATTGACACTTCCAACGAAGGGAAAAATCTGCACTATTCATTTATGCTAAACGAAACGGCTGTGAGAGAATTGGGTTGGACTCCGGAACAGGCTATTGGTAAAACCGTAAGCAAGGGAGTTGATGGAACCATAAAAGCTGTAGTAAAAGATTTTCATATTGCTTCGCTCCATGAACCCGTAAAACCATTGCTCATCTTTCTTTTTCCGGATTTTACCAGAACGCTTATGGTAAGGATATCTGGAAAAAATATTCCTGCCGCCATCAGTTTTCTTGAATCAACCTGGAAGCAACGCGTAACACACAGACCATTTGAATATCATTTTCTTGATGAAGATTATCAAAGTTTGTACACAGCAGAATTTCATACTGCGCAAATTTTCAGCATTTTTTCAACTATAGCTATTGCTCTTGCCTGTTTGGGTTTATTCGCACTCGCGGCTTATGCAACAGTACAACGAACCAAAGAAATTGGAATCAGAAAAGTTTTGGGCGCTTCTGCCTTCAATATCACATCATTATTGTCAGCAGACTTTCTAAAATTAGTTCTGATTGCCCTGGTAATTGCCTCACCTCTTGGTTGGTGGGCAGCGCATCAATGGTTGCAGGACTTTGCCTATAGGATATCGATACACTGGTGGGTATTTCCTGTTGCAGGAATTTCGGCCATACTTATTGCTCTTGTTACTGTGAGTTTTCAGGCAATTCGTGCCGCGCTTGGAAATCCCGTCACAGCGCTAAAGACATCTGAATAGGTTGAAGGTTGAATGTTTGTTGAAAGTTGAAGGTTAAAAGTTTCCTCATTGCGGACTTTGCGCTCCTTTGCGCCTTTGCGAGAGATCTTTCGAAATTAAAATTAAAGCATGTTTAAGAATTATTTGAAAACAGCATTTAGAAATCTGTGGAAGAACAAAGGCTACAGTTCATTAAATATTATCGGACTGGCCATAGGAATTACATGTGCGGGATTGATATTCCTGTGGGTGGAAGATGAATTAAATTATGACCATCATAATCTCAAAATAGAAAATCTTTACCAGGTTTATGAGAATCAAACCTATGACGGGAAGACCTATACGTTTTCTGCTACTCCTGGCATGCTTTCCGGTGCAATAAAAAGTGAATTGCCTGGAATAAAAAACTCCTGCAGAACTACATGGCAGCAAACCAAACTATTTACGTTGGGCGAAAAATCAATTTCTCAAGACGGGAGGTATGCTGATTCTTCAATTTTCAGTCTGTTTACTATTCCCTTTTTAGATGGCAGCCCTCAACACGTATTTGATCAAATAAGATCCGTTGTGATTACTGAGAAAATGGCGAAAAAGTTTTTCAATACGACCACCAATGTAGTTGGCAAAACTCTCAAGATTGATAACGGTGAAAGCTATACGATTACAGGGATCGTTAAAGACCTTCCCCAAAATTCTACCGTAAAATTTGACTGGCTGCTGCCATTCCAAATATATTTTGATGAAAACAATTGGCTCAAGGACTGGGGAAGCAATGGAATTCAAACCTACGTTGAAGTGTATCCGAAGTCAAATCCCGCTACAATTGACAAGCAGTTATTTGGATATATACAAACCAAGGATTCTGCAGCGATTGCCAGGGCATTCCTCCTTCCAATGAAGGACTGGAGGCTGAGGAATGCTTTTGAAGATGGGAAAAGAGTTACTGGCAGAATTCAATATGTAAGAATGTTCAGCACCATTGCCTGGATTATTTTATTGATTGCCTGTATCAATTTTATGAACCTGGCAACTGCAAGAAGTGAAAAACGGGCGAAGGAAGTTGGTGTGAGAAAAGTAATGGGAGCTGGTAAAGGTTTATTAGCGAGACAGTTTATTATCGAAGCAATTCTGATGGCTTATATCGCAGTGGTATTTTCTATTTTGTTTATGTTTTTACTGTTGCCGGCTTTCAATAACCTCGTTGAAAAAACACTCAGTCTGAATCTTGAAAGTGTAACCCATATAGTTGCTCTTTTATTAATCGGACTGGTTAGTGGAATCATTGCCGGAAGTTATCCTTCTTTTTATCTGTCTTCTTTCAATCCAATTTCAGTTTTCAAGGGATTAAAAATGAAATCAGGAAGTGCCAACATTATTCGAAAAGGATTGGTAGTACTGCAGTTCACTATTTCTATTGTGTTGATTATTTGCACAATTATCATATACCAGCAAATCCAGCACGTGAAAGGGAGGGATTTGGGATACGACAGGAATAACCTGATTGAAATGGCTGGTCATGATGAATTGAAAAAGAATTTCGTTGGAGTGAAGCACGATTTACTTGCTACAGGTGCAGTAGAAAATGCCGCACAGGCCAATTTGAATATGCTATATATGGGAAGCAGCACAAACGATTTTTCATGGATCGGAAAAGATCCCAATAAAAAGCTGTTGATCACACAGGATTTTGTTAGTCCGGAATACCTGAGCACTACCCGCGTAAAGCTGATACAGGGAAGAGATTTTTATCCCGATGCAAAGCAGGATAGTTTGAGTGTGATCATCAATGAAACACTCGCTAAATTGATTGATAAAAATAATGCGGTAGGCAAATTATTACTGAGAGACACAGTTAAATATACCATCATTGGGGTAGCAAAGGATTTTATATATGGGGATATGTATGGCAAGGCAGATCCAATTGTATTTTTTTCTTACCCCGAATATTACGGCTTGCTTTATGTGAGACTCAATCCCAAAGTGAAACCTGAACTTGCTTTGTCGAAAGTTGAAACCGTTATGAAGAAATATAATCCGGCCTTCCCTTTCGAATACAAGTTTGTGGATGACAATTTTAATGCAGCCTTCAAAAGTGAAATGCTGATAGGAAAACTCTCAAGAGTCTTCGCAGTCCTTGCCATTTTAATTTCTTGTCTGGGTTTGTTTGGACTCGCCGCCTACACTGCTGAACGCAGAACAAAAGAAATCGGCATTAGAAAAGTTTTAGGTGCTTCTATTACGGGCATCACGGGACTTATTTCAAAAGATTTTTTGCGGTTGGTAATTATTGCTTCAGTAATTGCCTTCCCGCTTTCATGGTGGGCGATGCATAGCTGGCTGCAAAATTATTCATACCGGATAGATATCAGCTGGTGGGTATTTGTAGTTGCTGGAATACTTGCTGTTTTGATTGCACTCGTAACAGTAAGCTTTCAAGCCATTAAGGCAGCTTTGTCAAACCCCGTGAAATCTTTAAGAACCGAATGATTTCACGCCAAGACGCAATCCCCCCGATAGATATCGGGGCTATCTGGACCCTAAGCCGCATGCGCCTTGGCAAACTTGGCGTCTTTGCGAGAAACTTATCGAAATTAAAAATAGTAGCATGCTCAAGAATTATTTTAAGACGGCCTGGAGAAATTTAATGAAGAATAAAACTTTCTCCCTGATCAACATTGCTGGCCTCTCCATTGGTATGGCCGCATGCTTGCTCATTTTGCAATATGTAAGTTTTGAACTGAGTTTCGACCGTTTTAATAACGATGCGAAAGATATATATCGTGTTTCGAATGACCGTTACCAAAATGGAAAACTGATTCAGCATGGAACTATAACATATAGTGCCATTGGTAAAGCAATGAAAACAGATTTTCCTGAAGTAGTCGATTACGCGAGAGTAGAACCCGTTGGCACCACTATTATAACTTATGGGCTTAAAAAAAATGGCGAGCAGGAAGGAATTGCTGTAGAGCCTTCTTTTTTGAACATGTTCAATTACCCCTTATTGTATGGACAAAAATCTACGGCTCTAACGGATCCTAATTCAGTAATATTTACTGCAAGTGCTGCCAGGAAAATTTTTGGAGTGGCCAACAAAGATCTCAATACTTTAATTGGCAAGTCGGTTGTTATTCAAAGAGATTCGCTTCCATATAAAGTCACCGCCATTTGCGAGGATGTGCCAGAAAATTCGCATCTGAAATTTGATTTCATGATGTCGTATATAACACTTTATTCAGGACCATATCCATGGAAGGAAGCAGATTATGATTTTAAGGATTCTGACTTCTGGCATTATGTCAAACTGAAACCAGGAACTAATTACAAAGCACTTGAAGCAAAATTACCTGCATTCAGCGAAAGGCATTTCCAGGGAAACAAAGTTTCTGGAAGTGACGAGAAATTTCATCTGCAGCCGCTATTAAGAGCACATTTGTATTCAGATTTCGAATATGAAATTGGCGTCACGGGCAGTTCAACAGTTGTGTGGGGAATGCTCATTATCGCGATCCTTACCATTGTAATTGCCTGGGTAAACTATATTAATCTTTCAACAGCAAAATCTACAGAAAGAGCAAAAGAAGTTGGCGTAAGAAAAGTTTCTGGTGCCACCAGAAGTCAATTGGTGAGACAGTTTCTCACTGAATCATTACTACTTAATGTTATTGCCCTGGCTATTGCTATCGGAGTGGTTTTTCTTGTTCAATCGCCATTCAATAATTTAATCAAACATCAGCTCTCACTCTCCTATTTATTTCAATCAGGCCCTGGTGGATTCAATATAACAATTCCACTGGTCGTGCTCCTTGTTGGAGGAATTCTTATTTCAGGTTTCTATCCCGCATTTGTTATTTCTTCTTTCCGGCCAGTATCAGTTTTGAAAGGGAAATACAGCTCTTCCAAAAAAGGAATTTTACTTAGAAAAATACTGGTTGTAGGTCAATTTGCTGCCACCGTGGCTTTGATCATTGGATCCTTTGTGGTTTACCAGCAAATTAAATTCATAAACAGGCAGAGTCTGGGCTATAATATTTCGCAAATGCTGATTGTGAAACCTCCGGAACTTACCAACTGGGATTCTACATTTATCGGTCGGGAGAATGCTCTAATGGAAGAAATGAAAAAAATTCCCCATGTACTTGGTGTTGCTAATTCAAACAGAATTGCCGGTGCTGAACTGGGAAGAAACTTTAATGTAAGAAGGGCAAATGCTTCGGATGAGACTCATTTTACAGTTCGATTTAATGCGGTGAGCCAGGACTACCTGAATATTTATGAAATGAAACTTTTAGCCGGAAGAAATTTTGTAACGACTGATTACAACCCAGACTGGAATAAACTTCACAATCTAATTGTGAATGAAAGCACGATTAAATTGCTTGGATTCAAATCTGCGCGCGAAGCAATCGGGCAATCAATAAAAATTGGAGATAACAGAAGCTGGGATATTGTTGGAGTGATTTCAGATTTTCATCAGAAATCACTTCGATATGCTGTTGAACCAACTATTTTCCGTCCGGCTTATAGCCCTAATAGTCCTATTTCAGTAAAAGTAGAAACTACTGATCTTACAAAAACCATGGCTGAAATAAAGAGTAAGTACGATTCATTTTTCCCGGGAAATTTGTTCGATTATTTTTTCCTGGATCAAAAATTCAATGAACAATACAGTAACGATTTGCTTTTCGGAAAAATCTTTGCTCTGTTCTCGGGCTTCGCCATTTTTATTTCCTGCCTGGGTTTATTGGGACTTTCACTTTTCACTACGGCCCAAAGAACAAAAGAAATTGGTGTGAGAAAAGTACTGGGTGCGTCAATTGGAAATATTGTTCTGCTGCTTTCGAAAGACTTTATCCGTCTTGTTTTGATCGCATTTATAATCGCATCACCGGTGGCATGGTTTATAATGCATAACTGGTTGCAGGATTTTGCATATAGAATAAATATTTCATGGTGGGTTTTTGCTGCTTCGGGAACTCTGGCGGTAATCATTGCATTGGCAACCATTAGCTTCCAGGCAATCAAAGCGGCTTTATCAAATCCCGTAAAATCTTTGAGAACCGAATAATGCTGAAGGTTGAAGGTTGAAGGTTGAAGGTTTGTTGAATGCTAAAAGGTGAATGTTTTGCCTTCCCTTTGCGCTCCTACGTAGTAGGGCTTAGCGTCTTTGCGTGAGATCTTTCGAAATTAAATTGAATAAATGATTAAGAATTATTTTAAAACCGCCTGGAGGAATCTTTGGAAGAACAAGACTTACTCCCTCATAAATATGCTGGGCCTTGCCATTGGTATGGCAGCCTGTATAGCTATTATGCTATTTGTGTATTATGAAAAGAGCTTCGACGGCTTTCATAAAAAGAATATTTACCGGCTCAACGAAGTCCAGAAATTTGAAGGCATGCTCGCCAGCCAAAAGGTGGCACTATCCATGTTTCCCATGGGCCCCACAATGAAACAGGAATTTCCTGAGATCAAAAATTTTTGTAGAATAAACTGGGCCGAAAAAGTTCAGATGACATATAAGGAGAAAAGGATGTTTATTCCGCACTTATTCTTTGTTGATTCTACATTTTTTCAATTGTTTGATTTCAAATTACTCCAGGGATCACGGGAATCAGCGTTGATGAAGCCCAACAGCATTGTTCTAACAGAAGAAACTGCTAAAAAACTATTTGGAAAAGAAGACCCCATTGGCAAAACTGTAAACCACTATGAAGATGATACATTGAGTTTTGTGGTCACAGGGATAATGCAAAATGTTCCTGCAAATTCACAATTGCAATTTGACGGTTTGATTTCTTTCAATACCATTTACAAACCCAATTGGATGGAAAACTGGGGTGGAAACTGGTTGGACACCTATTTTGAGCTGGCGCCAAAAACTAACACTAAGGAAATGGAGAAAAAATTTCCAGCCTTTCTCAAAAAATATATGGCCAACAATGATAATTGGAAACATTATGAGCTTTTCCTGCTACCCTTAAAAGATGTTCATGCAAATGCGGCGGATATTGGCCTCGACTATATTAACTATCAAAAATTCGACAAAACCTATACAAATATATTTTCCGTAATCGCTCTCATCGTTTTGATTATTGCATGCATCAATTTCATGAACCTTTCAACTGCAAGGTCTGCTGAGCGTGCACGCGAAGTGGGGATCAGGAAATCAATTGGGGCATTTCGCTGGCAATTGAGTATGCAATTCATAGGAGAATCAATTATTCTCACTTTCTTTTCGTTAATACTGGCTGTCGCCCTGGTATACCTCGCCCTTCCCTATGTAAACGCGTTGAGCCAGCGACATATCGAATTTCCGCTCTTCACTAATTTTTATTTGCTGGCAGGACTGTTTCTATGTACGATCATTATCGGGACAATTTCGGGATTATATCCTGCTTCATACCTGTCATCGTTTCAACCCGTAAAAGTTTTGAAAGGATCACCTCAGACTGGAAAAAACAAGGGAGGATTAAGAAATGTACTAGTGGTGTTACAATTTTCCAGCGCCATATTCCTTATGATTGCAACTATTTTAGCAGTTAGGCAACTCCGTTATATGGAGAATCGTGATCCGGGATTTAACAGGGATATGGTAATGAGTATCCCCCTCGATGGAGTGACCAGCAGGAAATTTGATGTTGTAAAGCAGGATCTGCTTGCAAACAGTCTTGTAAAATCAGTTACCGGTGCCCAGGATATTTTGGGTAGCCATCTCGATCAATCTGGTATCGATTATGTTGGAGACGGCCCGGTAAGAAGTCTTACTTCCACACGTCTCATTGTTGATCCGGATTATCTGAAATTATATAACCTGCCATTAGTTGCCGGAAGAAACTTTGCCAATGATAAAACAGGCAATGGAAAAGAGTATATCATTAATGAAGCGCTTGCTAAGGAATTATTGAAAGATAATCCCAAATCACAGCTAAGCGATGTGTTAGGTAAGCAATTTGGATTTAGGATTAATGATTCTCTAGGAACTATAGTGGGCGTTGTAAGAGATTTCAATTTTAATTCCATGCACTACAAGATTGAAACTATGTTCCTTTTCAATCAAACAAATTGGGGTTTAAACACGCTATCGGTAAAAATCAATGGTGAAAAGAAAAAAGAAGCTATTGCATATGTTCAATCAGTCTGGAATAAAAATTATCCTGATCGTCCATTCGAATACCAGTTCCTAGATGATCATTTTTCTGAAATGTATTTAGCCGACAGGCAAGTCAGTAAGATCGTTGGTATTTTATCGGGTTTGGCCATAGTAATTTCCTGCCTGGGCTTATTCGGATTGGCCAGTTATGCAGCAGAAAGAAGAATTAAGGAGGTGGGTATTCGCAGGGTTATGGGTGCTTCGGTAAATAATGTGGTTACTCTATTATCGAAAGATTTTTTAAAGCTTGTGCTCATTGCAAATTTGATTGCATGGCCACTGGCGTGGTTAACTCTGAATAAATGGTTGCAGGAATTTGCTTACAGGATCAGTTTGAGTATCTGGATTTTTCTTGCAGCTGGTTTTATAGCGATCATTATTGCAGTGGCAACAGTTAGTTTCCAGGCAATAAAAGCAGCTGTATCAAATCCCGTAAAAGCATTAAGAACCGAATAATTTCACGCAGAGCCGCGAAGATGCGCAAAGACGCAAGCGACTTTGCAAACTTTGCGCCTTGGCATGAAGTCTATCGAAATTCAATTAATAGATATGTTTAAAAATTATTTGAAAACCGCCATCAGAAATTTAAGAAGAAACAAAGGCTATGCCTTCATTAATATCATTGGATTGACAGTAGGCATTGCAGCTTTTCTCCTCATATTTCTTGTAATTAAATACGAAACATCGTTCGACAATTTTCATAAGAATCGAGATAGAATTTATCGCGTCGTAAC
>PSRI01000145.1 GCA_003175935.1 Bacteroidota bacterium | reverse complement strand
GATGAGGAGGATGATCGTCCAAGAGGTCAATATCGTGACTATGAGG
The DNA here is from genome assembly GCA_003175935.1 of Bacteroidota bacterium. GTDB lineage: Bacteria > Bacteroidota > Bacteroidia > Chitinophagales > Chitinophagaceae > PSRI01. The sequence goes on along the minus strand of PSRI01000145.1, from coordinate 10,698 downwards.
AAGATGAATACGATGATGACGACGAAGATGGCCGGCATCAATCCAGAGGTGGTGGATATGAAGACGAATATGAAGATGAGGATGAAGACGATGATTATGGTTCCCGAGGCGGTCGTTATGAAGATGAAGACGAAGATGAGCGTGGCGGTTACGGCCGTGGAAGGGGACGTTCCAATGGTGGAAGCGGTCGTGGATTCGCTTCGATGGATCGGGAAGAGGTAAGAAGAATTGCAGCAAAAGGTGGCAGAGCCAGTCATGGGGGAAATAGTGGAAGCTCTCGCGGCGGTTCCAGAGGTGGTAGCAGAAATGGAAGAAGCGGAAGCAGTAACGTAAGATCCTCGCGTCGTGGACGCAGTAGTAGCGGCGGCCGTGGATTTGCCTCGATGGACCGGGAAGAAGTAAGAAGAATTGCAGCAAAAGGTGGACGAGCCAGTCATGGAGGTAATTCCCGTGGTGGTTCAAGAGGAAGAAGCAGCAATGGAAGATCTTCTGGCGGAAGCAGCAGAAGTCATTCCGGACGTAGTGGCTACGGTGGCAGATCTTCTTCAAGAAGAAGCAGTGGGCGTTAAGAATCAGTTTAGTAAGCGGTTAATATGAAATAGAAAGGTCCCTTGAAAATTCAATCTTAAGTGTTCGTAGAACAAGGGAATAAGGTGAATAATTAAGGGGCCTTCTAATTAATAACACCAGTTAATTTAAATGCAATGAAAAATAAATCAACCACAACTCCGAAAAAAAAGTCCGCTTCAAATACTACAAATACCGGTACGCGAAATTCTAATATTTCATCTGGAAAAGATGTAAAAGAAAAAGATGATTCCCTGGAAAAATTCTTCCTGGATCAGCTTAAAGACATTTATTACGCAGAACAAAAGATTCTTAATTCATTGCCGAAAATGCAGGAAGCGGCTACAACCCTCGAATTAATGTATGCATTTGAAGATCACCTGCATCAAACAGAAAAACATGTCCGCAGATTAGAAAAGGTTTTTCAAATGCTTGGCGTAAGACCAGAAGGAAAGAAATGTGAAGCAATGGATGGTATCATAAGGGAAGCTGAAGAAACAATAGAGGAAACAGAAGAAGGTACCATGACAAGGGATGCCGCACTCATTATGTCTGCCCAAAAGGTTGAGCATTATGAAATAGCAACTTATGGCGGGCTAGTACAATTTGCTATAACAATGGGTCTTCACGATGCAGCTGATGTACTGGAAAAAACTTTATTAGAAGAAGAAGACACAGATATGCTGTTAACAGAAATTGCCGAAAATGACATTAATCTTGCAGCGGACCACGAAGGAAAACAGTTCTCCTGGGAAAAACAACAGCAGGAAACCAACGCTTAGGGCTTCTATGATATTCTTTTCAAAATTGCGTAATGGCTATCGTCAGGTAATAGCAGGGCATATGTAAGTTTTGCGTTCTTCATGTCTTACTTATGTCCTGTTTTTATGAATGATTTGCTCCGCTTCTTTGGGTTGCATTTGTGATATAACCTTAAATTCTTTTTCTTCAATTTTATTATAGTCAATGAAAAAACTCTCAACCTGCTTAATAATTTCTGCAGGCAGGTCTTTCAGAGTTTTTACATGTTTGTACATTACCGAGCATTCGGGGACAGCAAAGTATCTGTCATTCCGAACCATTTTCTTTTTTCTTTCACCAGATTGTTTCGCCTTAAATCCGCCAATTAGCCTGCACTTTATTTTACAGCCTGGGAAACTGGCTAATTCTGAAATCATAATAATATCTATCGGATCTCCATCCGCTCCCCTGGTTTCAGGAATGAAGCCAAAATCGAAGGGAAATATCATTCCTGAAGGCAAAATCTTTGATAGTTTGAAAAAATGAGTCTCTGCTTCGTAATCATATTTCTGAGCACTTCCTTTTGGCGTCTCTACCACAATGTCAATTGTTGCCATGAATTTTTTTATGTAGCATACTAAAAAACGGGCCAATTTTTGAAATGACAATATTTTAAAGTGCAACTGTGGATTGGATAGAAATGCTATTTGGAAAAGGAAAAGATCTTTCAACGCTACAAATGAGTGTTCGTGCTGTGGTAGCGTTTTTTCTTACGCTGGCAATGTTACGAATTGCAGGTGTGCGCACACTCGGAAAGAAATCCCCTTTTGATTATGTTATAATTATCATGCTGGGCTCCATCCTTAGCAGAATTGTAGTCGGTGCTTCACCGTTCATGCCCACGACTATAGCCTGCCTTGTATTCGTTACCATTCATCGGATCTTGGCAAGATTAAGTTACAGTTTTGATGTAGTGGGACGGTTTACTAAGGGTGAAAAAAAATCTCTCTATAAAGAAGGAGTGGTCAACCAGGCGAATATGAAAAAATACAACATCAGCGAAAAAGACCTGCAGGAAAGTATCAGGGAGGAAATTAATGAAAACAGTTTGGAGAATGTAAGTGAGATTAATATAGAAAGAAATGGAAAAATAAGTGTTATCAAGAAACTGTCTGATTAGTAAATGGAGAAAATTATTCTACAACTTAGACTCAATTTCGAAAATCTCTCAAATTATCACACTTAAAACCTCGCACTGTAATTGCACTGTAATTGTTTTAACCAACAAAACAGAAATGCCTGACAAGAACCTGGAGACTAAAGAAAAAAGCGAAAATGGTGTTAATTCAGCCTCTCAATGGATTATAGTAATAGGTGCATCAGCAGGGGGGTTCGAAGCATTCAAAACGCTGGTAAAAAAATTGCCTTCGGATTTTAGTACACCTATACTGATTGTATGGCACTTAAGCCCCGACGTGCAGGGTGTATTACCACAGGTGCTTAACCGCGTCAATAAAATATTTGCAGCGAATGCTTACGACGGCGAGGAGATAGAGGCCCACAGGATTTATGTAGCGCCACCTAATCGGCATTTATTGGTTAATGATGGAAAAATGAGCGTAACGAATGGACCTAAAGAAAACGGTTTTCGTCCGGCGATTGATCCTCTTTTTCGATCCGCTGCCTATGCGTATGGCAATCGGGTTATAGGAGTCATCCTGTCGGGGGCCTTAGATGATGGCACTGCAGGCTTATGGACCGTAAAGGAATATAACGGTATTGCGATTGTTCAGGATCCCATGGATGCAGAAGTTCCCTCAATGCCCGAAAATGCCAGGCGCGGAGTAAATGTGGATTATTGTGTAGGCATTTCTGAATTGAGCGGATTGCTTGTTCAGTTAACAAAACAACCTTTACCAGAAATGACCAATGGTAAAAAAGATCAACAAACTAAAAATGAAATCCAGATTGCGGCTGGAGGCGATGCATTGCAAAATGGTATTTATGATTCCGGTACTTTAACTCCTTTTACATGCCCCGAATGTAATGGAGTATTGGCAAAATTGCAAAATGGCAACATTGTCCGCTATCGCTGTCATACGGGTCATGCTTATTCTATTGACGCGCTGTTGGCAGCATTAACAGAAAGAATAGAAGATGGCTTGTATAATGCAATCAGGGGTATTGATGAAAGTATCATACTCCTGAATCATCTCGGAGATCATTATGCAGAAGCCAATCAACCTAAACTGGCCGCATTATACTTTAGAAAGGCAAAAGATGCCGGGGATCGTGTAATTCTTGTCCGCGACGCTGTATTAAAACACGAACAATTGAATAAAGACGCCCTGGAAAATACCATTAATGGAAGTGAAGCAAAGAAAACTAACTAAAAAAGCTTTGTTTTAGAATTCGGCAATAAGTTTCTGTACTTTTGCATTTGGGTTTGATAGCATTATATTTAGGTCGCGAATAAGAAATTGAGCTTTATTTTTCCGCACGTTAGAAATTAGCATTAGTACAAAGTATTATCCCCCCAAATCAAATGTCTAAATCAAAATCAGGCAGGAAACCAGAAGAAAATATTGATGGTAAAACCATCAAAGCAACGAATCATGAATTCTTAATAGTGGGTTTAGGTGCTTCGGCCGGAGGCATACAGGCTTTTCACGAATTTTTCCAACACCTGCCACCCAAATCTGGAATGGCTTATGTTGTCATTTTACACCTCTCACCTGATCATGACAGTCACCTTGCAAATGTATTACAGGCTGTAACCAAAATGCCTGTACTGCAGGTTACAGAAAGAACCAATATAGAACCAGATCATGTATATGTTGTTCCCCCTAATCAGCATCTTACGATGAATGATGGTTTTATTCTTGTTTCACCCAATACTCAAATTGAAGAGCGACGCGCACCTGTCGATATATTTTTTAGAACATTAGCGGAGGAGCATGGATCAAGAGCCATTGCGATCATATTGTCTGGCACTGGTGCCAATGGTTCCATGGGTCTGAAGAGAGTGAAAGAAAAAGGAGGTGCAACTTTCGTACAAAATCCACGAGAGGCAGAATTTAATGAAATGCCGCGCAATGCTATAGCTACAGGACTGGTTGATGAAGTTTTGAATGTGGTTGATATTCCAGCTAAAATTGTTGCTTATAAAAATAGCCTGGGTAAGGTTCAAATTTCAGAGGATGCTGAAAAAAGACCTCAGGACCAGCAACAGGCTTTACGGGAATTATTTACTGAGATCAGATTAAAAACGGGTCACGATTTTTCAAATTATAAACGTCCTACACTATTGAGGCGTATTGAAAGGCGCATCAATATTCACAACCTTCCTGACCTGCCGTCCTACGTTACATTTATGCATCAGAATCCTGAAGAAACGACGGCATTGTTGAAGGACTTACTAATTTCCGTAACTAATTTTTTTCGCGATAAAAAATCATTTGAACTAATTGAAAGTGAAATTCTGCCGCATATTCTTAAGGGCAAGAATTCAGAAAGCCAATTGAGAGTTTGGGTTGCGGGTTGTGCAACCGGCGAAGAAGCGTATTCTCTTGCGATTCTTTGTGCAGAAAAAACATCGGGAATAATTGACGCACCCAAGGTTCAGATTTTTGCTACCGATATAGATGAATCTGCCATTTCCCACGCGCGAGAAGGACTTTACAGCATCAATGATCTTGCAGATGTTTCTCCCGAAAGGCTGAGAAGGTTTTTTATAAAGGAAGGAGATGAATACAGAATCCGACGGGAAGTGCGGGAAACCATCATGTTTGCACAGCATAATTTTTTAAAGGATCCGCCCTTTTCTCACCTTGATTTAATCAGTTGTCGCAATGTGATGATTTATCTTAACCACGTTGCTCAGGAGAGAGTTGCAGAGACTTTTCATTTTGCGCTAAATCCAGGAGGCTTTTTATTCCTGGGTTCATCGGAATCGGTTGATGGCGCTACTGATTTATATGCCAATTACAATCGTGAAAATCATATTTTCCAAAGCAGGCAGGCTACGCCAAGAGCCTATCCCATTCCTGAATCTGTACCAACATTTCAAATTTATAAACAGCCTCTGAGCACTTCGCAGGAACAGGAGACAAAAATATTAGAACGAATTTCATTCGGGGATTTGCATCAGCAGTTGCTGGAACAATATGCAGCTCCTTCCCTGGTGGTAAATGAAGAATATGAAATCGTTCACCTTTCAGAGCGCGCGGGAAATTATTTGCAAATTAGTGGCGGGGAGCCTTCTCAAAATTTATTAAAATTGGTGAGACCCGAATTGAGGCTCGAATTGCGTTCAGCATTGTACCAGGCAACACAAAGACAAAGTGCAGTTGAAGCAAGAGGATTAAAACTAAATGTTGATGGGCATACCGAAACAATCAATATCCACGTGCGACCCGTTCTGCGTGCGGGTGATACAGCAAGAGGCTTTATCCTGATATTATTTGAAACCTCAACTGAAACTTCCGAAAAAGAAATCCTGCTTACATCAGATGAACCGGTTGCAAGACATTTGGAGGAAGAGCTAATTCGACTGAAAGCACAGTTGCGTTCATCAAGCGAACAACACGAATTTCAACAGGAAGAATTAAAAGCATCCAATGAAGAATTACAGGCAATGAATGAGGAGCTGCGATCAGCAGCCGAAGAGCTCGAAACAAGCAAAGAAGAATTGCAATCAATAAATGAAGAACTGAGGACAGTTAATCAGGAATTAAAAGTGAAAATTGAAGAAACCAGCCTGAATAGTAATAACCTTCAAAACTTAATTAATTCAACAGATCTAGGAACCATATTTCTTGACCGCAGCTTTAGAGTGGCATTGTTTACACCGGCCGCGAGAAATATATTTAATCTTATTCCGGCAGACTATGGCCGTCCATTAAGTGATATTACCAATAAACTTGAATACGCCAATTTGCTGCATGATGCAGAAACAGTATTGGATAAGCTTACTACGATGGAAAAAGAGGTGAGCACCACTGAGCATAAGGTTTTCTTAATGCGGATTTCTCCGTACCGCACTACTGAGGATCGAATTAATGGCGTTGTTATCACATTTGTAGATATCACGGCAAGAAAGGAAGCAGAAAAATTATTGCAGCAGAACATGGATGAATTGACCCGATTTAATCACACCATGGTAACAAGAGAAACGAGGATGATAGAATTGAAAAAAGAAGTAAACGATTTATGTGCAAGACTGAAGGAGCCTCCACGTTATCCTCTCGATTTTGAAAAGGAAAATTAATTATAAAAACTTTATAGTCGCTACAAAAGTAATCTTAAGAAAGAGTATTATTCTCAGTGTATTTAATACTCCATAGCTCTATTTCCCGGGCATGACATTTGAATGGCTCTTTAATTGTTACTCAGAAAATTGAAATGAAACTTCAGGTTGGGTATTCAGGTGACAGGCATCTTTATAATAGAAAATTGAGATTCATGCCTTCCACAAATCAGAACCATAATAACAAACCGACTATAGCCATCAGTGGTACTCAGATAAAAGGGAAAGATCAATTTTACGCAGACATAAAAAGTCAGATTGGTGTGGTACCTGATTTTTTTAAATTACCTCAGAATAAACCTGAAACCCCGGATGCATTATGGGGCTTTGCTGTTTCTGCCTATCTCGATAATCCACTTCCACCATTGTTTAAAGAAAGATTGTTTGTATATCTCTCCCGTTTTTGCGAAGCAAAATATAGTATCACGCGCCATCTGGGATTCCTGATAGGATTGGGTCATGCAGCTGGAGAGTCCTCTATTCCACCCCAGTCCATCAAAGAGGTTATGACACTTCTTGAAAGGAACCTTCACCGTGATCAAAACATGGCGACAATTAATAAGGTTTTATTAGATATGCCGGCTCTGGCAAATTTGCCACAGGAAGAAACAGAATTGGAAGATGCCATTTTTGCCTGTACAACCCATGTTTTTTTGCAAACTGAGGAAGCGGCGAATTGTCTCAATGTTTTGAAACATGTTCTTGACGATTCGACATTTCAATACTTATTGGTTTTTCTTGCTTTTGTAAGGACTGCGCACTATTGGAGCATTTTGCAACAAAATTTAAGAGTAGGAGATGAAATTGAAGAATTACTTGCTATTCATGAAAAATTAGCTGAACTATTATTTAAGGATGATGAGGCATATTCTTACCAGATTAATAATGCATTGTTGACGGAATTGGAATCACTGCGGATGGAAAAATTAGCCCATGAAATGGTAGGACATGAAGAACGGGTGGTTCGCGAAAAACAGGAAGCTCTTATTTCTAAAACAACTTTTGAACTTAATGCGCGTGTAAAACAACTGGAAGGGGCAAACGAAGAAATCAGGAATGCGCGTCGGGCTGCATTGAATTTGATGGAAGATGCAGTTCTGGCCGAAGAAAACATTAAAATGCTGGAAGAGCGATATCGCGTGGCCCTGGATTCGGCAAATATGGGAACCTGGGACTGGAATATGGACAAAGACGTTATAGTTTGGAACGAAGAACATTATCATTTACTCGGATTGCCGGCAGATTCTAGCGCGCGAAATCTGGATTTTTTTTTCCAGTTTGTCCATGAGAATGACCTTGATCTACTTCGAATGGTTTTGCAAAAAGCTATTCTGGAAACAGGATATTATCAAATGGAATTTCGCATAGAACGGGCAGACAATGGGCAAATGAGGTGGATGACAAGCTTTGGCCGGGTGGTGGCGCGAAATGGTGGGAGAGCTACCAGAATGGTGGGAGTGATGTTTGATATCACCGAACGCAAAAAATTGGAGCAGCAGAAGGACGATTTTATTGGAATTGCAAGCCATGAATTAAGAACTCCAGTTACAAGCATAAAAGCATATACTGAAATATTACAGGAGCTATGTGAAGAGGATAGCTATACTCAGGGCACAGAACTGTTAAAAAAACTGGATATGCAGGTTGACCGACTTGCACATCTTGTACGCTCTCTCTTAGATACTACTAAAATTAGTGAAGGACAGCTATCATTTGCTTACCAGGAGTTTGACTTAACCAAACTTATTAATGAAAGGGTGGATGATTTGAGACCTACTTCAGAAGAGCATAACCTTGTTTTTAAAACTAAAGATAAGCTGTCGGTATTTGCTGATAAAGAACGGATAGGACAGGTGCTGATTAATTTAATTTCCAATGCAATAAAATATTCTCCAAAGGGCAGCGACATTGTGATTAATGCCATTAGAACAGATGAAGGAATAGAGGTTAGTGTAAAAGATTATGGAACAGGCATTCCCTCTGAAATAAAAGAAAAGATTTTTGAAAGATTCTATCGTGCCCGCAGTTCGCAGACCGATGTATTTCCCGGAATTGGATTGGGTTTATATATTGCTGCCGAAATCATGAAGCGCCATGGAGGAAGAATTTGGGTAGAAAGTGAACAGAATAAAGGTTCGGTTTTTTATTTTTTACTTCCCAACCAAAATGGCCTGTAAGAAAATTTTGATGAACAAAGAATATTCCTAATTTTGAATTACTGAAAGCACGTCATCAGCTTTCATGATATAAATAATCTGCCAAGTTTCCGTCGCATTATCACAATCTTTTTCTGCATACCCGGCGTAGTTCGGATTACCAATTTAGCGACATCATGTTTTAGATCTATTTAAATAATTCGCGGCATAAGTCTTGAACCATAATTTTTGAATTTATTGAGAAAATATGAAGCACATTATTGTTGCTGAAGATGATCCGGGAATAAGGGATATATTCAAGATAATACTGGAGCGGGCAGGTTATGAAGTAACGTCATACTCAAATGGAGAAACACTAATGGAAAATAATTTCACTGCACCCCACATTTTTATTTTGGATAAACAATTGCCGGGCATTGATGGATTGGAAGTTTGCAGGTTTCTTAAGTCACAGGAATCAACTAAAAATATTCCGGTTATTGTGGTCTCTGCTAGTCCATATATTTCCGGGCTATCTTCAAATGCGGGAGCTGATGATTTTATAGAAAAACCTTTTAAAGGTAAGTTTCTAATTGAGCTGATAGAAAAACATACTAAAAAAAAGGACGCCGCTCAATGAAAAAACATCCTGAATCTAAGTCTGTTAATGCTACGGTAACAGAAAACAATCTGGCTGAAATATTAATCGACCGTAGCATTGATGCAATTATTGCCTTTGATAATTATTATAACATAATTGCCTGGAATAATGCGGCCGCAATTATCTATGGGAAACCCAAAGAAAATGCAATCGGTGCAAATATTTTTCAACTGATTCCCGAACTCCAAAATGATCCGGATATTCTTAATGCGATTAACCAGGGGATTAAAGGCCACAAGAGCTTTGTTCCTGCTTCAAAATTTCACTCACATAGACTTCATGCAGAGAATCATTTTATACCGATTCCGGATAATGCCGGAAATATAATCGGCGTCATGAATATCATTCATGATGTGGCGCATCGAATAAAAGCAGAACGTCAGCTGCAACATTTAAACGAAGAACTTGAAGAAAGACTCCGACAATTGAAATTAACATCTGAAGAGCTGGCTTCGTTTACATATTTAACAAGCAACAAGATCAAAGAACCTATTCGACAGGTTTATACAGGCATAGAACATTTAATAAAATTAGAAGCCAGTCGATTAACCGACGGTGGAAAGGCATCATTCAGACGAATGCAATCTACAATCAACAGAATGGATCTTTTGCTTGATGATATTTTAAGTCTTACTCAAATCAGCATTTTACAAAAACCCGAAACAACAGTTGATTTAAATGAATTGTTTACAGAATTGATTCGTGATATTGAAAAGAAAAAAGAACAGCCCATAAAATTTACGATCCATAAGCTTTGTACAATTACGGGACACAGAAATTATTTATACGTCTTGTTTAGTAAGCTCATCGACAATGCAGTTAAGTTTAATGATAACCTGCCTGAAATAATCATTAGTTGCGAAAAAGTTTTGCTTGAAGAAGCTGTGGGTAAGATGGATGAGTTTCCAGAATATTACCAGGTAACGTTGCGCGACAATGGAATTGGATTTGACGAAGCAGATTCAAAAAAAATATTCTCAATGTTTGAAAAGCTGCACCCTGGCAAATACAAGGGCTCGGGCATGGGCCTCACTATCGCCCGAAAAATAATGGATGCGCATCACGGTTTTATCCGCGTCGAAAGCTCTCCCGGTAAGGGATCGTCGTTCAAGTGCTATTTTCCCGTTACTACCGCTGGTTGAGGGATAATGGATATGTGACAAGGGAAATAGAATTGAAGAAATCTGTTACTAACCCAATATCCCTGCCTTTGGCCTTGCTTCGCTAACCGCGTGCGCTAACCTGTGTGCCGAAGCGATAGCGAAGGTACAAGCTATAGCGGTGGC
>PSRI01000115.1 GCA_003175935.1 Bacteroidota bacterium | reverse complement strand
TCGCCGTGGTTTCTGTCATCAGGAACCACAAATTCGTGCTCTCAACTGGCGCGCAGTCATTTGGTTTTTTGCGAACCATAATGGTTAGTCGAATCCTATTATCCTGTATCCCATATCTTATGTCTCTTATCTAGGTACTAAGTACTACGTACTAAGTACTTTATTTAACATTCCTCCATTGGCAATTTTATGATTTCATAGTAATTTTGATCCGGTTAAAAATGAACATATTCCTGTCCATATTGAGTTTTGTAAAGGGCCTATTTGTCAAAAAGAATTGCTGCAAATAGACAGGATAACCGATTTAATCACATAATTATGAAACATCTCTTCGTATTTTTTCTTGCATTCATTTTCGCTGTAGGCGCTAAAACACAGGTTAAACAGGGCCAGCCTGCCCCAAATCTTACATTAATGGGTCTGGATGGACAAACAGTTTCCCTGTCGGCTTTAAAAGGGAAAGTTGTCCTGGTTGATTTTTGGGCGAGCTGGTGCGGTCCATGCAGAATGAATAATCCGAAGCTGGTGGCGCTCTATGATAAGTACAAATCAAAGGGGCTTGAAATCTACGGAGTGTCTATCGATACCAAAAAGGAAAACTGGCAAAAAGCAGTACAACAAGATAAATTAAGCTGGATCCAGGTATATGATGATAAAGGTTGGGACGCTCAGTCCACACTTGCTTATGGTGTTGACGCAATTCCGGCTTCTTTTCTCCTCGACAAAGAAGGAACAATAGTGGGAATTAATCTTGAAGGATCTGAACTCAGCCAAAAAGTAAAATCTCTTCTCAAATAATTATTAGAACCTGTAGTCTTCTCTAACGGGAACGAATACATCAATAATTTTGCAATCAGTTTTAGCTGTTGCCGTGTGTGGAGTATTTGATGGAATCACATGCATTGCTCCCGCAGTAAGCAACATTTTTTCACCTCCGATCGTCATTTCCAAATCTCCTTCAACAATATATGTGACCTGTTCGTGGACGTGCTGATGCATGGGAACACTACTGCCTTTCTTTACATCCCAAAATGCAGTTGTGCTTTTTTCGCCATGCAAAAATCTTCCCGTGAAACCCGGAAACACTTCTTTTGATTTCAAACTTTCGATATGTAACATAAAAAGTATTTGCGTTTTTATAAAACCACTGCACCTTCCTGCGTCCGCCGAAGTTAGAAGCAAAAGGTAGGTGGAGCGTGAAATCTTTTGTATTTACGTAAAGAATTGAAAATACATCAAAGCTACGCCAGCGAAAGTCATCAAAACAAGTGTAATAATTCCCAGAATATTCGATCTCTTCCTGTTCACAAACTCACCCATAATTTTTCTGTTGTTGCAAACGTGCAAAATGATTGCTATTAAAACAGGTGCCGTTAGTCCGTAAAGTATTGCCGCATAAATCAAGGCCTGTATGGGTTTAACTCCAATATAATTTAGTAGCAATCCCAGAATCAGTGAAGTGGCGATGATGATGTAGAAGGGGCGGGCTTCATGGAATTTTTTATCAAGTCCTTCCTCCCAACCAAAAGTTTCGCAAAATACATAGGAAAGAGACCCACTTAATACGGGAATTGCCAAAAGGCCCGTTCCGATTATTCCAATGGCAAATAAGTAGTAAGTAAAGTTTCCGGTGAGAGGCTGTAATGCTTTTGCTGCATCCTCCACAGTCTGGATTTCATGAATCCCATTTTTAAAAAGTACAGAACCCGAGGTGAGAATAATAAAATACATCACCAGGTTGGAAAAGAACATTCCGAAATTCACATCTCTTCTGGTTTCTCCAATTAATCTTTTATCAACCATAACTGTATGGCCAGCAGATTTTACTTCTTCCACTTCCATATTAGTTTGCCAGAAAAATAAATAAGGTGAAATAGTTGTTCCGAGAATGCCAACAATAATACTCAAATAACCCTTGTTCCATTGAACGGTTGGAATAAAAGTATGCTTCAATACTTCACTCCAGTTTTGTTTGATCATGAAGGGCACAACGAGATAGACAAGCAAACCCATGCACAAATATTTCAGAGTATTTGCAATTTTTCGGTAAGGCAGATAAATGATGGCGATAAGCAGACACACGGTGAAGGTTACACTAAAAAATGATGCTGGAATCCTGGGGAAAATCAAATTTCCAACAGCGCCCATACCTGCAATATCCGCACCGATATTCAGTACAATCGCCGGAAAACTGAATAGTAACATTAGTAATAAAACATATCGGGGGTAATATTTTTTTAAGGTTCCTGTAAGTCCCTCTGCAGTTACTAATCCGAGTCGGGCGCACATTTCCTGTACAGCTGCCATCAAAGGAAAAGTTAGCAACGCAGTCCATAATGTGCTGAAACCAAATCCTGCACCAGCTTGGGAATAGGTGGCGATTCCGGAAGGATCATCATCGCTCGAGCCGGTGATTAAACCCGGTCCCAGCTTTTTCCAAAAGTTTAAAAATTTGTTGGAACTCAGAAACTCTGATTTTAGTTTGAAAACACCTGACAAAATTCTAATAAAACAAATGATATTAGATAGGTAAAAGGGCCTTGCTTTTAAAAAGAATTATTGTCAACTTTATGACGAACCCAACCAATCTATCCTAAAATTAGGATTTTATCAAAGAGAATACCTTCCGAATCTTCCACCAAAAATCAACATGATGCTCGCCTTTGTGAGAAGCTTAATTGGTCATTGCAGATTCCCAACCTATGATCGCCGATTTTCTCGTAGGTCCCCAATGATAATTTCCAAATACGCCAGTTGACTGAATCACCCGATGACAGGGTATCAGGTAGGCGACAGGGTTATCACCAATTGCAGAACCCACGGCCCTGGATGCTCCGGGAGAATCAATAGTTTTTGCTATGCCTGCATATGTATCTAATGCTCCCATTGGTATCTTGAGTAATGCCTCCCACACTTTTAATTGAAAAGGAGTGCCTTTAATATGCAGACTAATTTGTTTTAAATCTGACCAGTCTCGATTAAAAATTTGCAGTGCATTTTGTTGGGCCCGATCAACAAGCCTTTTAAATTTCGCATTGGAAAAAATTTTCTTTAGCTCAGCGATTGCCTTATCGGGTTCATCTGCAAATGCCATATAGCAAATTCCCTTGGTGGTGGATGCGACCAGAATATTTCCAAACGGACTCTCCGCGATACTATAATTGATGCTTAAATTCTCACCTCCATTCTTAAATTCACCGGGAGTCATTCCTTCAATTTTGATAAATAAATCGTGCAACCTGCCAGTTCCTGAAAATCCAGTCTCATAGGCCGCATCCATCAGGGAAGCTTGTTTATTTTTTAATAGAGTTTTTGCGTGTTCAATACTTAGGTATTGCATAAATTTTTTTGGACTTACGCCTGCCCATTGGGTGAACAGTCTCTGAAAGTGAAAAGGGCTCACATGAATTTGTTTAGCAACTTCATTAAGGTCGGGTTGCTCCTTGAAATTATTTTGTATGTAGTCGATAGCTTCGGCCACTCTTTGATAATTGATTGTTTCCTGTGTGTTCATATCCTTTAATTATGACCCAAAATTATCAAAGGGCAAAGATCTATAAAACCCGTTTCTTGCTAAATAAGGCTCCACGCGAAGACGCAAAGGTGCGCAAAGACGCTATTGTTTTTTTCCTATTAGTTGCATTACGTTGTTTTTGTAGAGATTGCCGATGGGAAGGGTGGTGGAGTCGATTTCGATGGTATTGCCATAGATTGATTGGATGAAATCTATGGCGACGATATAAGATTTGTGAATGCGAATAAATTGGTTGGAAGGAAGGGATCTTTCAATTTCACCTAACGTTTGATGAGTGACCAATTTAAGGGTCCTGGTATGAATTCTTACGTAGTCGCGCAGGCTTTGTACATAAATTATTTCTGCAAAATTCACTTTAAAAAATTTGCTTCCGGATTTAATAAAAAAATGGTCACCGCGAACCTCCTTTTCGCCAGGGTTTGGATTTACAAGTCTGCCGTTCATGATTTTCTGAATGGCTTTATTAAATCTTTCGAAAGAAATTGGCTTCAGCAGGTAGTCGAGTACGTTAAATTCATAACTCTCGAGAGCATATTCGGAATAAGCTGTGGTTATTATTACAAGAGGTGGATTCATGAAACTGGAAAGAAAATGAAAGCCTGTCATTCCCGGAAGTTGAATGTCCAGAAAAATCAAATCAATTTCTTCCCGGGCGAGAACTTCTTTAGCTTCCTGGGCGTTACTGCATGTCGCAACCAATTCCAATTGATCAAATTGCTTAAGGTGGCTTTGAATCACCTGTTGGGCCAATAACTCATCTTCAACGATTATACATCTTATCACTGTTGTGCTGAATTTAATACGAGAGAAACCGTGAATGCATTATTACTTAAAATTACGTCAAGCGTATGAGCATCCGGATATAATAATTTAAGTCTTTCTTTTGCATTTTTAAGTCGGGTTATGCTCTTCTGACGCTCTTTCTTTTCTGTTTGAATGATGTTAAGTGCATATGATCCGGGATATAATAATTCGAGAAGGATCTTGCTATTTCGAATGCCAATTCCCTGGACCCTTTTTGCCTGGGTTTCGAGATCGATATGTGTATTATTTACGACGGACAGCTCAATTTTACCATCTTTCACTTTTAAATTAATGTATACAAAGGGATGATCTGTTTCGCTGTGAAGTGCATGTTTGAAACCGTTTTCTATAAATGAAATGAACAGGGAAGGTTCAATCATGATTCCGCCGGTTTCTCCCTCAACTGTGAATCGTACATCGGCATTATACCTGATTTTTTCAATTTCTATATAGTTCCTGATGAATTCAATTTCCTTGTCCAGCGGAATTTTGAGCTCATTACAATCATCTACCAGGTATCGCATAATATCTGCAAGTTTTACTACCACTTCAGGCGTACGTTCTGATTTTTGAAGGCTTAAGGAATAAATGCTGTTTAGCGTGTTGAAAAGGAAATGAGGGTTTAATTGCGAACGCAGATACTTGAGTTTAAAACTCACATTGTCTTTTTGCAGTTCATCAATCAAAAATTTTTCATCCAACGCTTTTCTTATGTAAGCAATTGCAACGGAAAAACATACATAAAGAAAGGTCCATAAAGTTTCTCGCGCTACAGTTGATATGGAATGGGAGAAATATTGACGAGTTTCGGGTTGAAGTTGAAGATCCAGGACGATAGCATAAATGCCGTATAAAAGCAGTTGGATAATGATGATGAAATTGAGCGTAGTGAACAGGATTACCAGGAAATGACGTGTGAAAAGAAATTTTGGCAAAAGAACCCGCGCATAAACCATATAGGCCGGTAAAAGAATTACATTAATGAGCAGTAGTACCGGCCAGATTTTCCAATTGTTGGGAAAAAATATAATGGAATTGAAAAGTGGTGAAAAAATTCCGAGCAAAACCCAATAGAATATTTCTATCCTGTAGGCAGGCCGGATGAGTTTATCGTTATCGTATTCCATTTTTGTGAATTAGTAGTTAAAGCTATTTCGCTCCGCTGGCTTTTTAAAAATAATTCGACAAACTAAGTCACAGCTTCGATGAAAATGAATTTGCTTCAACTAAGAATCCAATGGCACATAGTTTAGAGGAAGTTTTCTAGAAAAATCGATGTTTTATCTTGATTATGCATTCCAAGAAGAATTTTCACCATTCATCGGTTATCATGAAAAGCAAAGTATAACATTGAATAGTTTGCAGACATGCCTAAAGAAATTGTGTCCATGATCGGCCTGTAAACTTATGCCGGAGGTACATAGTGCCAACTTCTCCGGCTGTAAAGTTGGCGCATAGAAGTTTTCTCATGTTAAACGCGGGTGGTTTCTACTACCCGCTCGGCTTTTAGGTTGAAGGTTGCCTGCCTGCTCGCCTTCGCGAAGCTTGCGCCACCGCTATAGCTTTAGCGCACGCGGTCAGCGAAGCAAGGC
>PSRI01000089.1 GCA_003175935.1 Bacteroidota bacterium | reverse complement strand
TACAACAAAAATCAAAAACTGGAATGGATCGGGCGTTCAGGAGGAGGCTTTAAAGAAAAGGAAATGCCACAAATTCTGAAAACACTTAAAGCTATCGAAACAGAAAACTCTCCGTTTGTAAATAAAGTTTTGGATACAAAGGGTGCTACTATCCATTATGTAAAACCGAAACTCGTTGGAAATTTTGAATTCGCAACCTGGACAAAAAGTGGTAGGATTCGCAAGCCTGCCATCTTCCTGGGTTTCCGAAATGACAAAAGAGCTCAACAGGTTATCCGTGAGATTCCCAAAAGCGTAGATATCATTGAAGAAGATGTGAACAGGGAAGGAGGCCATCATGCGACAAAGCCTGCAAAAAAACTGAAAACGCAAAAAAAGAGTAATTGGTCCATACTCGAAAAAATCAGGCACCGTTCAGAGTCGCAATTTGAAATGGACGGATGTACTGTTCCGCTTACAGATGTTGAAAAGGAATTGTGGAAAGGGGTTACTAAAGCCGATGTGATTTCATATTATCATCGTATTGCTCCCATATTGTTGCCTCATCTCCATGATCGCCCCCTGTCTCTGCATGTAAAATACAAGGGACCATTTGCGGAAGGTGTTTATATAAAAGACATGGAGGGACGACAACCAACCTGTGCCACCGTTTTTACCGATAAACGACGACATCCTAAAGAAGGTAAGAACTCGAATATTGACTATCTGGTTTGTAATAATGAAGCAACACTTCTTTACACCATTAATCTCGGGTGTATAGATGTAAATCCATGGATGTCGAGAATTGAGACTCCAGACTATCCTGATTTCATAAATATTGATTTAGATCCAAGTGATCAAAATTTTGAGAAAGTAATGGAAGTGGCTCTTGCTGCAAGAGAAGTTCTCGAAAAACTCCATCTGAAATCCTTTATAAAAACGAGCGGCAAAACGGGTTTACACTTATACCTGCCCGTTACTAATATTGCACATCCTCAGGCACGTGCATTTTCTGAACAGTTAGGCAAAATGATTTTGGAGCTTGTGCCTGCAATTGCTACCACTGAGACAAGTATCAATAGTCGGGGAAAGAAAGTATATATTGATCCTTCTCAAAATGATTATGCTGATACACTGGCTAGCGCGTATAGTCTACGTCCCAATTCCCTGCCCACGGTGTCGACACCTCTGGAATGGAAAGAACTTAAAAAAAATTTAAATCCCCATTCTTTCACAATGGAAATGGTGATGAAAAGAATCGAAATAAAAGGAGATTTATTCCAGAAAACGCTGTCCCCATTAGTCGCCAGACATAATACAGCAAAACTTCAAAAACTCTAGTTGTTAGACGAAGCAGAGAGGCTGTCGGCCATTCGGATTCATATTCACCACCATTAACAAGCGCTGTTGATTATCCAAAAAAGATTGTGCCTCTATTTTGTATATTTAGAATTATGTGCATTTGTTTTTATTCCGGCCTGACCAAACTGGTAGAAAAGGCCTAATTGTAATCCCCTGTTCATTGAGCTCATCGTATTATGTTTGTTGATATTTGTAAGACCCCAGTTGTATCTGGCGTCAATACCAAAACCTGATGGAGTTAAATAGCCCACGCCAAGACCTAGACCAAAATCGGCTGCAGTAGTCTGACTCTTAATATCAATACTGGTTTCTCCTGTAACTTCTTTAGCCCCTGTACGAAAACCAATTTGCGGGCCACCTTCAATTCTGAATCCATTGTCGAACATGTATTGAACCATTATAGGCAGATTAATATAGCCTAACCTTAACTTGGTTTCAACACCTGAATTTTTAAATTTTGCACCCTGGCTTGAGTAAACTAATTCCGGCTGAATCGCCCATTGATTATTTATATGCATGTGGGCAAGTAAGCCCAGATGATACCCGGTTCTTGTATCGTATTTTGCATCGTTCGAATTATGAAGATTGTAAAAGTTCAATCCTCCTTTAATCCCAAATTGTGTTGTCGATGCCGTTTTTTTAACTTCCGACTTCGCCTTCTTGTATGTACTCTGAGCTTCAGATATGCAAGGGATAATTAGCATTGCAAAAGCTATTAAAAATAAATTTTTCATGATACTTAGTTTGTGGTTAAAAAAATTTAATGATCTAAATAATAAATCAATGATTGACAGATCTGCAAACTTGTTTTTGGACTCGAAGGAATTTCCCGGTAAATCAGGATTTTAGGGGACACAATTCTAAAATGAATCGTCAATGCAGGTACATAATTTCACTTTGGTTGTAAAAAAACCGTGCCATTAAAGGTTAAGTCTTGCGTTCTGTGTCTAATTGCGTAACAAGGAAACTATATTAGTGTAGATAAATTTGCCTAGGATTAAATGAAATTTGATGGGATAAAATGTCAGGATTTATTGCGTATTATTTTCTACAATTCACGCAACATTATTACCATTTCTGGCTACAGAGAAAGATTTTAATGATCAGCTGCTATAGAATTATTTATAAAACTAAACTTCCAGATCGCTTTCGTAAATAACTCTGAAGTGTTGGGCAAACTCTTTATACAACGGTATAAATTGTTCTGGTTTATGTTTAAGAATGAAACTTAGTCCAAGATCACGCCGACCCGGTAATAAATCCCTTCTTGTTTTTGCAATGGCCTTTTTAAGTTGAGATAAATTTAAATCAGTGCAATAAGCCGGACTTCCTGGTTGTTGCCTCCACGACTCTTCAAGAGTTCCGTAATCATAAGAATCAAAACCGCTTACATCCAGAAGTGTACTAACTAAATTTTTAGATTCTTTATTATCTCCGGAAACAGGAAGGGCTAAACGCTGTGGATCACCTTTGCTGCGACCGGAATTCATTAGTGAACCAGCAAGAATATTATTGTAAGCCTTTATGATTGGTCGTCGAATTTGATTAGACACCCATACGCTTTCAGGCATTCCATTTTCAATATCTGCAATCTTTCCATCTCTGAGTGGGTAATAATTGCCGGTGTCCACGATAGGCGTGTTTGCTGGAACTTTTTCAAATAATCCCTTTGGCAACTTCGGCACTTCGAGCATTGGAATAGAAATAATGATTGCGTCAACATCATTAATAACATCTGCCAGCGAAACTCCTGATGCACCAGTTTCTGAAGCTAAGTCTTTAAGTTTTTCAATTCCGCTCGCATTGGTCATTTTTACATGATGTCCTGCCTTTGAATATTGACGCACCAAAGTTCCCCCAATATTTCCCACCCCGATAATTCCAATTTTCATTTTATCAATTTGTTACTGTAAGGTACTAATGCTAATTGGTTATTCTTTCATCGCACTTTACTTATTCTGCATGATTTATTTTCATGGTAAGTTGCTAAACCTATTCGGCATTCCTCCAACAATAAGCCTTTGGTATCGTAAACAATAACCAGACAACCACTTATAATATCCCAAAACTTATTACGTTTTATTCTCAGTTTTGATGCCCTTTATAAGAGGCATTCAGGCCATTTACCAATCATCAACAATGTAAGATGTTGCGGTTTAATGGGATGCATTCTTAACAAGAGTTTACACGTGGAAAGCTTTTAATCCGCCAAAAAACTTCAGATTTTGTAATCAGTTAATGTTAAGAATTCCGAATCCTTTTTAAACCCTAAATCACAACTCTATGTCAAAATATCTACTCAGTATTGTCTGGCTTATTTTAGTCCTGGCAGCTTGTGCTCCTACATCGCACAATACTATAAACAAACCTATCGACCCCAAACATCCGAGGGAAGATGCGCTTCAAACGAATGCAATTCCTCTTGGAGATAGCTTAGTCGTAGATACTTTAGTTAATAAACCAGCTTCATTGGTGAACCTTCCTGTTTCGCAGGATGGCCAAATTATTTTGTCTGAAGGATTTTACGAATCTGAATTTAAGAGTTACTGTCTGCAACCCGGTACTCCATCGCCGTCCGACAGGGATGCATACCTGCAGGCCCCTTTAAATAGTTACAGGAAAGATATTGTTGAAACTGCCTTGCGCAATTCGCTTGACAAACCAAATTTGGATCAAAAGGAAATTCAGTTGCTGCTTTGGTCTGTAGTAAGCGGCTCAAACTATAATAAACTTTCATGGGAGGTTCAAAATACGGCTACCCAACTTTTGACTCCTAAACAAATTTTTCAATTGAAAGGAGGATATGCGGGAATGGTGAAAACAGCAGCTTCATTTATTCCCGAATCGAACGTGAAGAATATTTACAACCAGATGAATAATTTGTTTGAGCTGGGTAATAGTTCATATGAAGCATATGAGCGAATTGCAGTTCCGGGTGGAGCTTCAGTCATTCATCATCCTGAATACAAAAAAGAACAATGGTATAAACAACCGGAAGGTTACTATGTGCGATATTTCCCAACTAACTATAGAAAAGTGAAAGTGCAGGTGTATGTGCCGAAAGGATCCTTAGATTCAACAGGGAAAGTGAACGGTAAGTATTTACTGTTCGACCCTGTTACTATGATGGCCATTCCTGCCAACTCAAATGCACAACGTTTAGGAATAGGTGCCCCAATTATAACGGTTATCCGTACGGTGATCCAGGTTGAAAGTCAACTGCCACACGGAAATCCAAAGAAACCACAGACGCCTGCAACGACTCCACCCGCGCCTAAGCCTTATGATCCCAAGGCTCCGCCGGTATCAAAGCCCAACAATACTTAATGTTACAAATGAAAAAATCATTTTCAAACCACCCGATAATAAGGTGGTTTTTTAATTACACAGCTAACCCAACAGCTTAGCCAGACGGTTATTTTATATAAATCATCAGCGGAATCCCTGAAAAAGAAGCAATACAATTGCTGTTAGAATGTGTATATTCATTTGATCAGGAAGTAAAAAAATGTAGTGAGTTAATTTTGTCTGCGTTAGCTTTTAGTATTCGACGAATTCCTGCAAAGAATTAAAAGTGTAGCTATTTAGACACCAGTTTGCCTCCTGTATTTTCTAATCTCTCGTCTCCGTGCATTTCAGCATTAAAAAATCTTTTGTATGATCTGCCATGATCGGCTACAAGGGCCCATCCAAAAAACCATTTTGAATTTATGTTAGTTTGATTCGACTGAAACCATTTTCCATTTGCTTCCATGGAAAAATATTTTGTTTCGTAATTGAGGAACATTCGCGCCGGTTCGTGTGACGCAGACCATCCCCAACCGTATAAATAATTCCCTAAGGTGGAGGTACTGTCCATTACAAAATGTTCTCTTCCCATCGTAATGTAAATAGCAGGTTTTTGCAAATTTTTAAAAGTGCCGCAGGAGATGAGGAGTAAAATGACTGGAATGATTTTCATAGGTTTCGATGTTTATGAATGATAAAATTGATTATCGAAAAAATCACCATCTGCAATG
>PSRI01000079.1 GCA_003175935.1 Bacteroidota bacterium | reverse complement strand
GTTGCACTTTCTTATGACAATAATATTTGGGTTTATGATGAGCAGGCTTCAAAATTGAAAAAAATAGGTGATGATGGAAGATTGTTGTTGGAGACTGTGGATCTGCGCCAGGCTATGGACCAGGTTCCATCACCTGAAAAAATAATTGACAGGGATGGCTTTGTGTATCTGTACGATCCAGAAGTTGGAATTTTTGTTTTCGACTATTATGGGACTCTTAAAAATAAAATCCCCATTCTGCATATCCGCGATATTCAGGTTATTGGTAAAACGGTAGTGGGCCGGCAACAAAATAAATTTGTGAGTTATACGCTGGGTTCATTCGATCCCAAAGAGGCACCATTGCCAATGACGATTCGAAACGCTGAAAAAATTAAAATTATGCAGCAGGGCATTTATGTATTGCTGGACGATAGAATTGAATTGTATTCCTTTAAATAAATTAACAGGTATTTTTGATACCGAAAGCGCAGAAAATTTAGAGAGCGTATGGATAATTTATTGGATAAAGTGATTTTGGACAACAGGGTGAGAGATTATATTGTGGTGTTTGCATCCATTTTTGTCATCTACATCCTCAAAAAATTTTTTAGCAAACCTCTGGCGAGAATCATCATTGCCGGTTTGAGAATTATGGGGAAGGATGTGGATCAAAAAGCATTTGTGGATCTCATCCTGGATCCTTTAGAATCTTTCCTGGTTATTCTGGCTTCAGTTGTTGCATTTTCCACGCTTAATTTCCCAACTGTCCTTTTTTACAAATTCTATCGGAGCGACACTCACAGTGCTATTGATACACTGGCATTGGCTATTGTAATACTGAATTTCTTTTGGGTACTTCTTCGCATTGTGGATTATCTGGCATTAGTTATGGAAAAGAAAGCTGACTTAACTCCGGGTCAGGGTGATAATCAACTTGTCATTTTTTTTAAAGATTTTCTCAAAGTCATCATAGTAATTGCGGGAATACTCACGGTAATAAAATTTGCGTTTAAATATCAGATTACCGAGCTGCTTACGGGGTTGGGCATCGTTGGTGCAGCATTGGCACTTTCTGCCCGTGAAAGTTTGGAAAACCTTATCGCTTCATTTATTATTTTCTTCGACAAACCCTTTGCAGTTGGAGATAATCTAAAAGTGCAAAATATAACCGGAACCGTTGAAAAAATTGGTTTGCGAAGCACGCGTATCCGCACAAATGAAAAGACTTATGTGAGTGTTCCCAATAAACAAATGGTAGACAGTATCGTTGATAATTTAAGTCTGAGAACACAAAGACGCGTGGATTTAAAGTTAGATGCAAACCTTAATTCTTCTTCTGAACAAATACAATCCCTGCTTGATGGATTGAAGACTGTAATGAAGCATCCCCGCATAGAAAAAAGCCATGTTTACCTAAACGATATTTCGCAGCAGGCATTTTCTGTAAATGTTGAATATTATACTGCTCCGATTGCTATTGAGGAATTCAACCAGGTAAAGCAGGAAATCAATATGGCAGCTATTCGGTTAATGGAAAAACTGGGAATTGAAATTTCCGGCGCAAATACTGATGTAAGAATTGTAAACGAGTCCGTTTCTTCAGGGAGGTAGGTACTACAATCCTGCTTTTATTTCCAGCAAAAATGATTTGATCTTTTGTAATCGCTTAACCAACTCAAATTCCTGTTGGGCGCGAGCCTGATTTCTTTTTAAAAATTCTTTTGCGCCTTCAATGGTATATTTTCTCTGGCGGAGTAAATGAAAAATCAGATGGAGATTTTTAATGTCCTCAGGTCTGAATAGTCGATCACCTTTTCTGTTTTTCCTGGGATTAAGAATATCGAATTCTGTATCCCAATATCTCACTAAAGAATTATTGACACCAAACATTGCGGCCACTTCGCCTATTCCGTAATATTGTTTGCTGAAAAGAATATCGTCTTCCGGGATATCGATAAAATCTGCTTCAATATCCATTTCCTTTAAAGACTTTCTACCTCTTTTTGATTTCTTTTCCAAAGCTCTTCTCTCCGTCTTTTCTTTTTTTTCAGCGGGTTGTTGTTCGGTTTGGATGGTTTGAATAAATGGTACGTCATCTACCTCCACAATTACCTCTTTATTTTCCGCAGGATCTGTACCTGAACCATTGGTAGCTGTCTGAGCTTCCTGAACAATTTCTACTGCAGAAATATTTTCTGCATTGTCCGTCTCTTTAGGAGCACCACCTCCAAACAGATCTAATTGTTTCAGCATACTGCTAAGTTAACCCAAGCCTGTTTAAGGTGGGATGAAGAATTATTCACATATAAAGGGTTGAAAGCTGAAGGTTGAAGGTTGAAGGTTCGTTATAAGTTGAAGGTTCGTTATAGGTTGAAGGTTTAATGTTAGTTATTGGTTAAATGTTAAAGGTTCAAAGTTCAGAGATGTACGATATAGGATGTGGGATATTGGATATTGGATAGTTAGTATTGTCTAGGTACTAGGTACTTCTTAACTAATCGAAACTTTGGTTGCTTACGGATGCCATTTTAACGATACGGTCAAACTGTTCAGGAGTAAGATCATTATAAAAGAAATAAACCGGATCGATATGAGTGCCGTTCTTGTGAACTTCGTAATGACAATGCGGTCCGGTAGATTTTCCGGTGCTTCCCACCCAACCAATAACTTCTCCGCGTTTTATTTTTTGTCCGCTTCTCACTTTCACCCGCACCATGTGTCCATATAAAGTTTCGTAGCCAAAGCCGTGATCAATCACTACATGGACTCCATAACCGTTTCCAGTATTTCCTGCGGTTTCAACCCGACCATCGGCAGTAGCATAAATTGGTGTGCCCTGTGGTGCGGCAAAATCCAGACCAGCATGAAAACGGGTGGTTTTGTAAACAGGATCTACACGATATCCAAAACCTGATGCAATTCGACTCAAATCTTTATTTGCGACTGGTTGAATGGCCGGAGTACAGGACAGCAATTGCTCTTTATTGCGAATCATATTCTCTATATCGTCATATGATTTTTGCTGGAACTTTATTCGGTTGGCCAAATTGTTAAGAGTAGATGCAATGGAATAAGCAAGGTCATTATTTTCCATACTTTCAACCAGCTTCACTTCTTCCTGCTTTTCCATGAATTTGGCCCTGGCGCTGTCAGGAATTGGGTTAGCTTCAAAAATTTCGCGGTAAACGTGGTTGTCTCTTTTTTCCAAATCAGAAATCTGCTGCTGAATGGCCTGAACCTTGGTATTCAAAAGAACATAGTCTTCTTTGATCCTTTCGTTCTGGGCCCGCATAATTTTCTCTTTGGGGGAATCTACCAGTTGGAAAGCTATTGCTACAATGATGATCGCCGTAACAACTGCAGCAGCTATAAAACCCAATACACGCAGGAGTTTTACCCTAAGCGGCACCACCAGTTTTTCATAACGTAGTGTATTGGTATTATAGTAATATTTGATCTTCTTCATGAAGACTGGGCGAATTCAGAGCGATGTTTCGCGCAAAAATCCAGCCATAATTTAAGTAGCTTTGCAAATCGTTGCCTTAACAGGCAAATATATAGGTTAAGAAACACAGTTCACTTAATATTATTGCTCAGTTTCATGATGAATTCGGCAGAAATCAGAGAGGCATTTTTGGATTTTTTTAGGTCCCGGGGCCATCATATTGTACCCTCCGCGCCCATTGTTGTAAAGAACGATCCCACTTTATTATTTACGAATGCGGGGATGAATCAGTTTAAAGATTATTTCCTCGGAAACAAAAAGCCAGAATATAAAAGGGTGGCCGATACCCAAAAATGCCTTCGGGTTAGCGGCAAGCACAACGACCTCGAAGAAGTTGGTGTGGATACCTACCATCACACCATGTTTGAAATGCTGGGCAACTGGAGCTTTGGCGACTATTTTAAGAAAGAAGCGATAGAATGGAGTTGGGAGCTGCTCACCGGGGTCTATAAACTTGATAAAGATCGCTTATATGTTACCGTGTTTGAGGGCGACAATAAAGAAGGCATAGAAAAAGATAACGAAGCGTACAACGAATGGAAAAAGTGGATCCCCGAGGAAAGAATTCTTCCCGGAAGTAAGAAAGATAATTTTTGGGAAATGGGTGATACAGGACCATGCGGTCCGTGCTCAGAAATTCACTACGATTGCAGAGATAATTCAGAGAGACAAAAAATTGAAGGTCGCAGTCTCGTCAATAACGACCATCCGCAGGTAATTGAAATCTGGAACAATGTCTTTATTCAATTTAACCGGCAAAAAGATGGCTCATTACAACCGCTTCCTCAAAAGCACGTGGATACGGGAATGGGCTTTGAAAGACTTGTACGCGTATTGCAGCAAAAACATTCTAATTACGATACTGATATTTTCACAGGTACAATTGAAGCCGCATCCAAAATCGTAAATAAGAAATATGATCCTGGTACCACTCCTTCTTCGGGTATGGCCTGGAGTGAGTCGGTTGCCTTTAGAGTTATTGCAGATCATATTCGGGCGATTGCTTTTACAATTGCAGATGGGCAATTACCATCTAATACAGGTGCGGGATATGTTATCAGAAGAATACTTAGAAGAGCAGTGAGATATTATTATTCTTACCTCGACTTCAAAAAACCATTACTTAATCGGTTGATTCCGATTCTGGCACATCAGTTTGAAAATGTATTTCCGGAATTGCAAAAACAGGCAGACTTTGTAAGTAAGGTTGTTTTAGAAGAGGAAGAAGCATTTCTGAGAACGCTGGAAAAAGGTCTGAAGAAAATTGATGAAATCATTTCGAATACAAAATCATCTGAATCAAAAAATGTAGATGGTTTTTCAGCTTTCGAACTTTTCGATACTTATGGTTTTCCGATAGATCTAACCAGGTTGATTCTTTCAGAGCAGGGGCTCGGAGTTGATGAAAAGGGATTCGAAAAGGAAATGCAGCAACAAAAAGACAGAAGTCGTGCTGCTACGATGCTTGATACCGAAGACTGGGTTGAGCTTGGAGCAAATGGTAGCTCGAAATTTATAGGGTATGATTCCCTCGAAAGTCAGGCTCAAATTCTACGATATCGAAAAGTGAAATCAAAAGGCAAAGAATCATTTCAATTGGTATTGGATAAAACTCCTTTCTATGCGGAGAGTGGTGGCCAGGTTGGAGATAAAGGGAAGATTCTCCTTAATGAGGGAACTATTGATATTTATGACACCAAAAAAGAGAATGAACTTATCATTCATTTTACGGAAAAAATTCCTTCTGAAATTTCTAAAACTGTAACGGCAGTAGTTGACCCGGAAAAAAGAAAGGCTACAGAAATTCATCATACAGCGACGCATTTATTGCATGCGGCTCTACGAAAGGTTTTGGGTAATCATGTTGCGCAAAAAGGAAGTCTGGTTAATGAAGAACATCTCCGTTTTGATTTTTCGCATTTTGCAAAAATGACCGAAGATGAAATTTCGAAGGTTGAAGAAATAGTGAATGAAAAGATTAGGGAAAATATACCCGTAGTAATAAGATACATGCCCAAAGATGAGGCAATTGCTATGGGCGCTATGGCACTGTTTGGAGAAAAATATGGAAATGAAGTGAGGGTAGTTATTATCGACCCTAAATATTCCATTGAATTGTGCGGAGGTACACATGTAGGCGCAACGGGTGAATTGGGTTTTTTCAAAATAAAACATGAGACCGCCGTGGCTGCCGGTGTCAGAAGAATAGAAGCTATTGCTGGTCGTGAATCAGAGAAATTTGTGAACGAAGAAATTGGTGATCTCGCACAAATCAAAAACCTCCTGCGAAATCCGAAGGATCTCAATAAAGCGCTGGAATCATTATTGAATGAAAATACGGAGCTCAGAAAGAAACTGGAGCTGGTTGAATTGAGACAATTGCAGGAGCTAAAAGAGGAATTGTTGAGAAGATTCACAAACACAGCAGGTATCAATTTCCTTGGTGCGAAGGTGGAGATAAGTAGTGCTGATGCATTAAAAAAATTATGTTTTGAACTTAAGCAAGACCATGCGAATTATGTGATTGTACTCGTAGCTGCTATTGACGGAAAGGCAGCGGTGGCAATAGCTGTTGATGAAACGCTGAGCAGTAAGGCGGCACTTGATGCGGGTAAAATTATAAAACAGGTTGTGGCTCCATTGATACAGGGCGGCGGAGGCGGACAAAAAACCCTGGCTACCGGGGGAGGACAGGATATTTCGAAGCTGGATAAAGTAATTGAAAAGGTGAAGGAGTTCGTACAAAACGCTTAGTAAATCTTTCTAAAATAAAAGGCGCCCTGATGGCGCCCTCTGTTGACCGTAAAACCCTAAATCCTAAACCAAAAAAATTTTTGCAGTTAATTTCAATATCAAACGATAATCGTTTTTCGTTGGTATTACAAGGATTCATTATCACAAATGTTTAACTATTTTCTGCAAAGTCTTCGTTAAGCGCGCCAGCTTTTGAATGCATTAACGTCTTATTAAGGTTAACCATAAAATTTGCTGGAATCCTGACCAAAAATCCCCAAAGTTTAACAATTCCGAAAGTTTTCGTATTTCAAATTTATTCTCTACATTTGATCTACTAAATCTTTCGTAATTCAAAAAAGCTCTACTATGAATAATGTAATGCGCCGTTCGATATCTGCCATCCTGGGGTTGGTGGTATTGGCATGCTTTGGCAACAGTAGCATTGCCCAGCAAAAAACAACGAACTCTAAAACAAAAACCAAAACTGAAACAACGACATCTACATCTACACCCAAAAGTAAATCCTCAAAGAAGCAGGAAATTGTTATTAAAAAGACTGGTGATGATAAGAAAATGACGATCGTAATTAATGGTGATAATATTACTGTGAATGGAAAACCCATCGACCAGTATGAAGGTGATGACCTGGTAATTTCTAAGAGGGATTATGAAGATTGGGGTGGATATGGCGACATACCTCAAATTAGGGTGACTACTACTCCAAGGCCTCCTCACGTAATGGTTTCGCCCAGGGTGATGACCGTTCCAAGATATAATTTTTCCTGGAATGATGGGGATGAAAAGCCAAGACCACTGCTGGGAGTGTACACAGAAAATGATGAAAAGGGAGCAAAAGTAAGCGATATAGTAGATGAAAGTCCCGCTGAAAAAGCCGGGTTAAAAAAAGGTGATATCATTACCAGGGTAGGTGATAAAAAAATTGAAGACCCTTCTTCACTTGCTGAAACAATTGGCGATGCCAAGCCCAATACTGAAGTTGAATTAACTTATTTGCGCGATGGAAAAGAGCAAAAGGTGAAAGTGAAATTGGCTGAAAGAAAATCTGAATATAAAGCTTACAACTATTCTTTTCCAAACGATGAGTTTAATTACTCTGCTCCTGATGGCAATCAAAATTTTAATTTCTATTATAACAGGAAGCCGAGGCTTGGGGCACGCATTCAGGATACAGAAGATGGAAAAGGTGTGAAAGTATTAGAAGTGCAGGAAGGTTCTGCAGCTGAAAAAGCAGGATTGAAAAAAGATGATGTTATAACTGAAATTGA
Source organism: Bacteroidota bacterium (assembly GCA_003175935.1). Lineage (GTDB taxonomy): Bacteria > Bacteroidota > Bacteroidia > Chitinophagales > Chitinophagaceae > PSRI01. The sequence continues at coordinate 5,153 of PSRI01000079.1, read as the reverse complement.
TGGAAAATCTGTAAAAAGTGCTGATGATGCCAGAGAGGTAATGAGCGATTTGGATGATAAATATTCCTACAATATCAAAGCAAATCGTAATGGTTCTCCTGTTAGTATAGATGTAAAAATTCCGAAACCACTCAAGACATCTAATTTATAGGTCGTAAAGCATTTCTGCTTACTGATCACGAATTCTGTTCTCTTATGTTGTTGATAGGCTGCCCGATTCTTCGGGCTGCCTTTATTTTAAAGTATTCCCATTTTGAATCAAACTTTGCCTTCTCCCCGCTTATGGGTAAATTCGCTGTTCCTTAATTAGAAATGAGCGTTAAATACGACAAATACGAAACGGTAATTGGATTGGAGGTTCATGCGCAATTACTTACTGCCAGCAAATTGTTCTGTGGAGATGCCACTGCTTTTGGAGCAGAACCAAATACTCAGGTTAGTCCGATTACATTAGGCCATCCAGGAACCTTACCCAAACTCAATAAAAAAGCCATTGAGTATGCAATCCGAATGGGATTGGTTTGTCACTGTGATATTGAAAAGAATAATTATTTCGCCAGAAAGAATTATTTCTATCCTGATCTTCCAAAAGGATATCAAATTTCACAGCATACGACTCCTATTTGCAGTAATGGTCATGTTACTATCAAAGTAAATGGTGAAGAAAGGCAAATCAGGCTTACCAGAATTCATCTGGAGGAAGATGCAGGAAAAAGTATTCACGATGTAGATCCGCAAAATACGAGTCTGGATTATAACCGTGCAGGTGTTCCTTTGATTGAAATTGTGAGCGAGCCGGATATGCGAACCAGTGACGAGGCTTATGCTTATGTTACGGAGATTAGAAAACTGGTGAGGTGGATTGGGATATGCGATGGTAATATGGAAGAAGGAAGTTTGCGTTGCGATGCGAATATTTCAATTCGATTGAAGGGAGAAAAAAAACTTGGAACAAAGGTGGAGGTAAAGAATATGAACTCCATCAGGAATGTAAAAAAAGCAATTGACTCTGAAGTAAAGAGGTTAATCGAGCTTACTGAAAATGGTGAAACAATCCGCCAGGAAACAAGGAGTTATGATGCAGACACTGAAACAAGCTTTGCAATTAGGACCAAAGAAGATGCTGAAGATTACAGATATTTTCCAGAACCGGATTTAACTCCATTTAATTTTACAGATGATTTTATTGGTTCGATCAAGAATTCATTGCCCGCTTTACCTGAAGCCTTAATAAAAAAATATACGGTTGATCTTGGCCTTCCTGAATATGATGCAAGGGTAATTTGTGAAGACAAGTCCACTGCCGAATATTTTGAAAAACTCATTTCAGAAACAAAAAATTTTAAGGCCGCAGCAAATTTTTTGTTAGGACCGATCAAATCATTTTTGAATGAAAAGAATACCGACATGAGTGAATTCAATCTGGCTCCTTCAAAAATTGCCGGATTGATAGCTTTGATTGATGAAGGAAAAATAAATTTCTCAACTGCTTCTCAAAAAATATTGCCAGAGCTCACAAAGAATCCTGGAAAATCTGCCCAGGAAATAGTACAAACACTGGGATTAATTCAAGACTCAGATGCTTCCAATATACAGGTGTGGGTCGACCAGGTACTTTCCCGGATGCCGGATAAAGTTGAGGAATATAGAAAGGGCAAAAAGGGATTAATAGGTTTATTTGTGGGTGAAGTCAAAAAAATATCAAAAGGCAAAGCCGATCCAAAGATCACCAATGATTTACTTCTCGAAAAGTTGAATCAATAAAATTTACCACTATTTGTCGCTAATCGCTATGCCGTCTTTTTAGGTTTCACTTTGTGAACTGAAAGCAACAGAATTGGTAAGAGCACGAGATTGGTTACTGTTGCTGATAAAAGTGTTAGTGAAGTTAGCCAGCCCAAAGCTTTGGTGCCACCAAATCCGCTAAACACAAAAATGATAAAACCGGCAATCAGTACCAGTGAAGTATAAATGATACTGATCCCTGTATGGTGAATAGTTTGCAGCACTGTACTCTTTATGTCGTTATTTCTAACCGGGAGTTCCTGTTTATAATTCACAAGGAATCGAATGGTAATATCGATGGCAATTCCAAGGGCCACGCTGAATACAAGAACCGTTGAAGGTTTGATTCTTACTCCAACCCATCCCATTATGCCTGCTGTAATCAGCAATGGAATCAAATTTGGAATTAAAGAGCATATCAAAATCCTGAAGGAGCGAAATAGATATAACATACAAAGTGCAATGAGGAGAAAGGCCCACATAATACTTTCTTTCAGTCCATTTATTATAAACCTGCTTCCTTCCAAAAATGTTATGCTTGTCCCGGTAAACTGAATATTGAATTTTGTTGAATCAAATAACTGATTGGATTTTGCTTTGAGGTCAGTGAGAATTTCAGGTAATCTTTTGCTGCCAACGTCGGCCATATTAACACTTACTCTCGTTACCTGTTTATTTGAATCCATGAATGCGGCCATAAGTTTTTGAAAACTATTTTTAGAAGCGGCAGTGTCTTTTTTTGTTTTGAGGTAATCGCTCAAAAATGCGCCCTCAACAAAATTCGTTGGGAGCGCGTAATTATTGGTATCTCCATCAAAAAAGCCCTGTTTTGCAAATTTTAATCCTTCAACTAGTGAAAGGGGTCTGGCCATCTCGGGTTTTGAGGCGATATAAGTGGAAAGCGAATCCATTTTTTGAAAAATGTCGAGTGCTCTTGTGCCAGAGAAACCATATTTCTTTTTGGTATCGATCAAAATTTCGAGCGGCATTATTCCTTTGAAATTCTTTTCGAAAAATTTGAGGTCGGAATAGATTTTATCTGTTTTGGGCAAATCGTCAACAATGAATCCTTCAGATTTTAATCGCATTATTCCCAATACAGAAAAAATGATTGCAAGGACCGTAACCGTGTAGATCGTTTTTTTGTGATTGAATACCCAGAGTTCAATTCGTGTGAGTACAGCATCGAGCCATTTGCTTTCCAGATATTTTACGTGCCTGGATTTTGGTGCTGGCAGATAGCTAAGTGATACAGGTATCAAAATAAAAGAGATAAAAAATATCACCATAATATTGATACCAGCAACTACGCCAAATTCTTTTAGGACCGCACTTTTTGTAAGGGCAAATACTGCGAAACCAATTGCTGCGGCGATATTGCAAAAAAGAGTAACAATGCCCATGCGACTTACCATCTCTACCAGTGCAGCATTTTTATTTTCTTTTGTGAGCCAAGAAGTGTGGTATTTATTTAGGAAATAGATACAGTTTGGAATTCCGATTACAACTATTAGTGGAGGTATGAGGGCAGTAAGTAATGTGATTTTATATCCGAGCAAATGCATTACACCCATGCTCCAGATTACACCAATAATTACTACGCTCAAAGAGAGAATCATTGTGCTTACTGATCTGAAGAAGAGTAACAATATGAATGCTGAAAAAATGATAGAACCAAAGAGGAACCATTTCATTTCGTTAGCGATTCTAACGGCTATGTCTGTACGAATTAGTGGTAGTCCGCTTAAATGTATTTCCAGATTTTCTTTTGTGCCGAAAGCGTAAGCCAGATCTGTAATTTGTTTGACAACTGTTTCACGGGCTTTAGATTCCATTATTTGTCGCTGAATTTTTACTCCCAGCAAAAAGGTATGGGTTTCGGGATTATAGAGTAGGCCCCTGTAAAATGGAAGGTTCAGAAATATATTTTTTGCGCTATCGAGTTGTGCCTGGGATTCAGCCTGCAGGGGGAAAATTGGTGCTGCAAATAATTTTTCGGTGCTGTCGTTTTTGATGAGGTTTATTGCTGATGCCACGCTAAGCACATCTTCTACACCGTTTATTTTTTTAAGTTCCTGATGGAGTTTAGCAAATGCATTGAATTTATCTTTTTGGAAGATCTGGTCGGTTTGGAAACCTATTGCCAGCATATTTCCATCTTCTCCAAATTTTTGTTTAAAGGCCAGGTATTGTTGGTAAAGGGGATTATCGGTAGGGATAGCTCTGACAAATTCGTAGCTCAGTTTTACCTTGCTGGCTTCATAGGTCATGAAGGCTGTTGCGCCGAGGACTATTAATAATAAGGCCAGTCTGTATCGTAGAACAATTTCCCCTAATTTTTGCCACATGTGTGCAGGTTGTAATTTGGATAAAGTGCAAAGAAACTTATTTCTATTGGTTTTTGAATTTTTAGGGGATGGAAACTCATCAAATTGACTAACGGTAACGTGTAGATAACAAAATGGGCTGGGCTTATAGTGAAAGATTTAAATTTGAAACGAGTTCAAAGAGCGAGAATAATATGGTGCACAATACCAGGGGTGTAGTATTAAGGACGATTAAGTATGGCGAAACATCGGTAGTAGTTTCAATTTATACCGAATTGTTTGGCATACAATCTTATTTGGTGAATGGCGTGAGAACGAGTGCTAAGAAGTCTTCGAAGGCGAATTTATTTCAGCCGGCATCTATTTTGGATTTGGAGGCGTATCACAATGAGTTGAAGAATTTACAGAGGTTGAAGGAATTCAAGTGGCAATACATTTATAAGGATATTTTTTTTAATGTAAGAAAAAATGCGGTCGCTTTGTTTATGGTGGAGTTGTTGCAGAAAACTTTGAAGCAGCCTGAGCAGAATAGTGAATTGTATGAATTTATAGAAGATGCGTTTATCAATTTGGATGGAAGTGACGAGGTGGTGACGGCGAATTTCCCTTTGTATTTTGCCTTGCATTTAGGTTCATTTTTTGGGTTTAGGATTCAGGATGATTATTCTTCAAAAAATCATTTATTGGATTTAGCGGAGGGAAATTTTGTTGATATTCGTCCGGGTCATTCTTATTTTTTAGAGCAGGATTTATCTGAGCTAACATCGAATTTATTGAAAGTGATGCAACCTATAGAGTTGGGGGAGGTTAAATTGAATCACAAGTTAAGGAGGCAATTGCTGGATGCATATTTATTATTTTATGCTTTACATATTCCAGATTTTGGCAGTTTGAAATCTTTGTCGGTTTTACAGGAAATTCTTTCATGATTTGAACCCCGGGTGTCGACACAAGTTGTAAATGCACGTACAGGGAAATTCATTCTCATTCCCCGGTGTCGACACAAATTGTAAGCATGCATCAATCACAAATCACTCACAC
>PSRI01000267.1 GCA_003175935.1 Bacteroidota bacterium | reverse complement strand
CTTGCTCCAAATGCAGTTTATGCAGTTCCGCCATATGGGAAAGAGCACTTTATTCCTCTTTTTTATGCAATGGGCGCAGCGGATGACAACCAAAAAGCAACATTGCTGCATCGCAGTTTCCGTTATGGAAGCCTAAGTCATAGTGTCTGGCAGTTTGGGTGATTAATGTAGCAATTGGTAGATAACCTTTAAATACAACGGCTTGCCCGTTGTATTTTTTTGGCTAATAATAAAATATAAATTTTTCTCAAATTTATATTTTATTATGTCGCATAAGGGCAACTACGCCTCTGTCTTCGCCCTTAGGGGCTCGCCAATCGGCGAGTTTTCTTTATACATTTTGTGAACTTTAAGTAATAGGCTTTACATAGGGTAGGGGGGTATGGTTAAATGAAATGGAAGGAGGGAGATTGATGGATAATCATGAATCATCAAATCCTAATCCTCCAAGTGAGAATCATTGCGATTCGATCACGTCGGAGCGAAAAAGCCACCATTCAGAAAATACAAAAAAGAATCTTATTACAAGATTAAATCGTGTTGAAGGGCAAATACGTGGCATAAAAGGTCTGATTGAAAAAGATACGTATTGCGATGATGTCATTACACAAATTGCAGCAACCCAAGCAGCTTTAAACAGCGTGGCCAAAATTCTTCTAGAAGGTCATTTGAAAAGCTGTGTGGTTGAACGGATTCAAGAGGGAGACCATGAAGTTGTTGATGAGCTCCTGACGACCATTCAAAGGCTTATGAAAAAATAAGTTTAATTTAGGAGGGAGTTATCAAGATGGAAAAAGTAACATTGAACGTTCAAGGAATGACTTGCGGACACTGTGTAAAAGCTGTTGAAGGCAGTGTTGGTACTTTAAACGGTGTTAGCTCAGTAAAAGTTGATTTAAAAGCAGCTAAAGTTGATGTTGAGTTTAATCCACAAGAAGTTTCATTAGATAAAATTAAAGACACAATCGATGACCAAGGTTACGACGTTCAATAATTAAGATTACATAACGTGCTAGATTTTTAGCACGTTCTTTTCAAAAGAATATATACCTATATAGGGTATAAGGAGTTGGTTTAAATGAGTCAACCCTTGAAAGAAACGAATATGCAAATATCTGGGATGACTTGTGCTGCTTGTGCCACCCGTATTGAAAAAGGGCTTAAAAAATTAGAAGGTGTTGAGGCCGCGAATGTCAACTTGGCCTTGGAGAAGTCTGCAATCAAGTTTGACCCTGCAAAAATAAACATCGTTGATATTCAGAAAAAGATTCAGGATTTAGGATATGAGGTTGTAACTGAAAAAGCCGAGTTTGACATTACCGGGATGACCTGTGCAGCATGTTCGGCACGAATTGAAAAAGGCTTGAATAAGCTGGACGGGGTTATGAAGGCCAATGTCAATTTAGCGCTTGAAAAAGCAACGGTGGAGTTTAACGGAGCAGTATTGGCACCAAGTGATATTATTAAAAAAGTGGAGAGCCTTGGTTATGGTGCAGCTGTTAAAGAAGATGCGAAAGATTCCGTGGACCACCGTCAAATAGAAATTGAAAATCAAACGGGAAAATTCATTTTTTCTGCGATTCTCTCATTGCCATTACTTTGGGCAATGGTGGACCACTTTTCATTTACCACTTTTATTTGGGTTCCAAAAATATTTATGAATCCATGGGTGCAATTTGCTTTAGCGACACCCGTCCAGTTTTTGATTGGTAAACAATTTTATGTTGGTGCCTATAAAGCATTGAAAAATAAAAGTGCGAATATGGATGTACTAGTCGCCTTAGGTACATCTGCGGCCTATTTTTATAGTGTGTATCTATCATTTATGTCTCTAAGCAGGAATGCCCCTGTCGAACTGTATTTTGAAACGAGTTCAATCTTAATCACATTGATCATCCTAGGAAAGCTTTTTGAAGCAAAAGCAAAAGGGCGATCTTCCGAAGCAATCAAAAAATTGATGGGACTTCAAGCAAAGATTGCCACGGTGGAAAGGGCAGGTGTAGAGCAAGAGATTCCAATCGAAGAAGTGATTGTAGGGGATATTCTTTCGATCAAACCAGGCGAAAAAATCCCAGTAGATGGAAAAATCATTGCAGGATTTTCAGCCATCGATGAGTCGATGCTGACAGGTGAAAGTGTTCCAGTTGATAAGGGAGTCGGAGATGAGGTCATTGGGGCAACCATTAATAAAAACGGGTTTATTAAAATAGAAGCAACAAAGGTCGGCCGTAATACAGCTCTAGCTCAAATTATCAAGGTAGTAGAAGAAGCACAGGGATCAAAAGCACCCATTCAACGGCTTGCTGATCAGATTTCTGGTGTTTTTGTACCCATTGTCGTTACCATAGCTGCTGTTGTTTTTTTTGTTTGGTATTTTTGGGCAGCACCTGGTGATTTTGCCAGTGCATTAGAGAAAATGATTGCCGTGCTGGTTATCGCTTGCCCCTGTGCTTTAGGTTTGGCGACTCCTACTTCGATTATGGCTGGTTCAGGCCGCGCTGCCGAATTCGGAATATTATTTAAGGGCGGGGAACACTTGGAAATGACTCACAAGATTTCCACTGTTGTCTTGGATAAAACTGGAACGGTAACCAATGGAACACCTGTTTTAACAGATGTTTTTACCATTTCCGAACAAACAGAAAATAGGCTTTTGTCCTTCGTAAGTTCAGCCGAAAAGCAATCAGAACATCCACTGGCGCAAGCGGTTGTTCACGGTGCGAAGGAAAAAGGAATTCCTCTTATGGATGTATCTGAATTTGAAGCAATCCCCGGATACGGGATTAAAGCAATTGTGGATGGAAAAGTGGTATTAGTTGGAACGAGAAAATTAATGAGCGAGTATCTTGTAACGATATCAGGTGCCACTGCTCAGATAGAGAAATTAGAAAGTGCGGGGAAAACGGCTATATTTGTAGCTATTGATGGTAAATTTTCAGGAATTGTGGCAGTTGCAGATACAATGAAAGAAACGTCGAAAAACGCGATTAGCCGACTGAAAAATATGGGCCTCGAAGTGATTATGATTACGGGTGACAACCAGCGAACGGCACGTACGATTGCTGCACTGGTTGGCATTGATGATGTCATTGCCGAGGTTCTTCCTGAAGGGAAAGCGAATGAAATAAAGAAGTTGCAGGAACAAGGTAAAAAGGTAGCAATGGTCGGTGATGGGATCAATGATGCGCCAGCACTTGCAATTGCTGATATCGGCATGGCAATTGGAACAGGCGCAGATGTAGCAATGGAAGCCGCTGATATTACCCTTATTCGCGGGGATTTAAATAGTATTGCGGATGCCATTTTTATGAGCAAAAAAACTATTCGTAATATCAAGCAAAATCTATTCTGGGCTCTCGCCTATAATACGATCGGTATTCCAATTGCGGCTCTTGGCTTCCTTGCACCATGGCTTGCAGGCGCAGTGATGGCATTTAGTTCAGTATCCGTGGTTCTCAATGCATTAAGACTGCAAAAGGTAAAATTGCAGGGATAAGCAGTAATACGGAAAAAATGGAAATAAAAAGCGTGCAAACCCGTAGAGTTTTAGCACGCTTTTTATATTAAGAAATGGTTGAAGATGTACTTACTGTTTAATTAAATGTTAAGGAACATTTGATATGTTGGGAGAAAAGTATAATAGTTTAAAATATAAAAAGGGAGGAAGTGTGTATGGGACAAAAAAAGTCAAAAAAAAGATTTTACATAACGGGATCTTTGATTATTTTTCTGCTTATTGCTGGCGGATTCTATTTCTATCATTCTTTTTCAAATCAAGCATTCAAACCTTTTAACCTCAAGCAAAGTGGAAGCAAACAGTTAAATATCAAATACGGTAGCAATAAAAATCAAGTATTAGACCTATATTCGCCAAAGGTTCAAAATGGGGAAAAATTACCGGTTATCGTTTATGTACATGGTGGTGGATGGACAGGCGGAACAAAGAAAAATGTCGTTGATAAGCCTGCCTTTTTTGTTAATAAAGGCTATGTTTTTGTTTCGGTTGAGCATCGTTTTTCACCAAATGTTACATATGAACAAATGGCTGGTGATATTTCAGCAGCGGTTAAATGGATGTATAGCCATGCAGATGAATACCATATTGATCCGAAAAGAATAAATTTGATGGGCCACTCTTCGGGAGGTCACTTGGTTATGTTAATTACTACCAATCCTAAGTACTTGAATGAAGTCGGGCTCTCTCCTAGTTCGATAAATTCCGTGGTCAGCTTGGAGGGGCCTATTAATCTTACAGATTTTATTCAAAGAATGGGAACTTATAAAAAAGTATTTGGGAATAATAAAAAGGTGTGGGAAGAAGCATCTCCTGAAACCTATGCTGCTAATAAAGATTTACCGCCTATGTTATTAGTAACCCGTCGAAAAAGCTCTATTGATGCTTTTGTGGAAAAAGCGAAGAAAGTTGGAAATAGAGTTGAATTTTTTGAATGTAGGTCACTCTCACATAGTGATGTAACCAATTTGCTGGGATCCAATAAAGGTTCGCGAGAGGCCAAGAATATGACAATGGCCGTTAATCGATTTTTTACAAAATATAACGATTAAATAAAATCCCCCTGTGTACTTATAACAAGGGGGATTAGTTAATTTGAACTTGGTGCAAAATCATCATATCATTACCTGCCATTTACGAAATTTTTTAAACGAGGACTGCATCTCTATTTTCGTTTAGACTTTCTTTTTCGGCAATCTCTCCCCAGCGATTAGTTCGTGATGTGAGTTGATAGGTAAGAAAATCACTAGAAAGACCATTTAAACCTGCCATTATGACATCCTCAAATACACCTTCCATTTCCCATTCTTTGCATATCATATAAATATCATCAAAATCAGCAAGTGACATGACCGTCACCTCCCTTCTTCAGGAAGCTTTTTAGCTACCTCCCTTTATTTTAATTATATGGCCTTTTCCAAAAATTAAAGGTGGTGTTTTTGACGGTTTTTTGAATATTTCAAAAAAAATAAGGACAAGGATGGTCTATGTGACCAAATAGGTGCAAAGGCAGAGAGCAAGGTAACATAGAGAGGTTTTATGTGACCGAACAAATGTAAAAGCAGAGAGCAAAGTAACATAGAGAGGTTTTATGT
>PSRI01000263.1 GCA_003175935.1 Bacteroidota bacterium | reverse complement strand
CAACTCTTTGAAAAAAGATGGCTGATGAGAATATTTGTGCTTGGAGTATTATTGCCTCAAATCGCCAACCAGGCAGGTTGGTTTACGGCGGAAACCGGTAGGCAACCCTGGGTTGTATACGGCCTGCTCCGCACATCGGATGCATTGTCTAAATCCGTTACCGCACACCAAATTTTATTTTCACTCATACTTTTTACAGTCGTCTATTTTTTTCTATTTGCTCTTTTTATTTACCTGCTGAATAAGAAAATCGTACAGGGTCCATTCAGCCAGGTACAGGATATCCATAGTCCGCGACTCGAAGAAATGAGTGAAAATTTTAAATCAATACAGTAATAGCGCCTTTGCGAACCTCCGCGTCCTGGCGTGAAACAAAACAGATTTTAAATGAACGAATTTCTCAGCCTGGATTATCCCACCTGGTGGTTCCTCGTAATCGGCGCCACTTTTACAGGCTATGCTATATTAGATGGCTTCGATCTCGGTGCCGGTGCCATTCATTTATTCCTGAATAAAGAAGAGAGCCGTCGCATCACACTCAATGCTATTGGTCCGGTTTGGGACGGCAATGAAGTATGGCTGGTAATTGGGGGCGGAGCTTTATTCGCGGGATTTCCTAAGGTATATGCTTCAGTTTTTTCCGCATTTTATATTCCATTCATCCTATTTCTTGTGATGCTGATTTTCCGTGCTATTTCTATTGAATTCAGAAGCAAAGAAAAAATGTTATGGTGGAGAAAATTCTGGGACATCAGCTATTGCATATCGAGTATATTGATTGCACTTTCCCTGGGGATTGTACTCGGAAACGTGATGCTCGGAATTCGCATTGATGCGGATGGTAATTTTGCAGGATCGCCCCTTGACTTTCTTAATTTATTTTCTATAATGGTGGGAGTTACTACACTTGCACTTTTTATGATGCACGGCTCCATTTACCTGGTTATGAAGACAGAAAAAAGACTTTACACCAAGCTTACTATCATTGTAAAAAACACCACGATCTTTTTTGCAATCTGTGTTTTATTATTGAGTTTTTATACGCTACTATATGTTCCGCATCTTTCTACTAAAATCAAACACAACCCGTGGATGTTTTTTATTCCGGTAACTATGGTTTTAGCGATTGCAAATATTACACGTAGTGTCACTAAACAAAAATATCGTCAGGCGTTTTTATCATCTGCAGTTGCCATAAGCCTTTTGCTAATTATTATTGCTGTTGAACTTTACCCGAATATGGTGCTTTCTTCCATGGATCCTAAATACAATCTTACAGTCTACAATGCGGCTTCTTCCCAAAAATCTCTGGGCATCATGCTCATTTTTGCTGCGATTGGTGTACCACTCGTTGCCATTTACACCATTTTTGTATTCTGGACCTTTAAAGGAAAAGTAAAACTGGATGATATGAGTTACTGATACCAGATTATTACTTTACATACACTTCTATTGTCCCTTTAGTATCTCCCCGTCTTGGCGCATAAAACGAGTCAACCATTTTATAATGAACCTTAAGGGAATCTCTTACCCGGAACGGATAGAAATTATTGAGTGAAGGAATATATTCGAATAAAACCAGGTCATAATATTTATCCCTGATCCTGTTTTCAAACATCGTTGCTTCGCGATTAAACATACCAACTCCTAAATGGTACCATAATGGAAAGTTTGGATTTCTTTCAAGCTGAAATGGAATTTCAGCAGCGAGCGGAGTAAGCTCAGACATATTCAGCACCTTTAAGTTTTTATTATTTTTTACCAGGTCCATGTTGAGAATTCTGTCCATTCCTTCAACGGTGGGGGCAGGCATATAAATTTTCCTAAACAAAGGTTGATCTGAAAAAATCCATTTTGATTGTGGAATTTTGGTAGTATCCAGGTCAAAAATATAATTGTGTCTGCTCACTACATTTTCACCGGTAGGTGAAACGCTCAGCCCCTCTGAGTCGGATCCTCTTGCAGCGATGCGAACAATATAAGTCCAGTAAACACCACTCCACCATAACATCACACCAGCCATGCAGGTGATGATGATTTTCCATTTGTTGAAATCTAATTTTAAAAAATAAGACAGCCATGTCATTATGAAAACAAAAGCAAAACTGTGGAAGAATATATTGTTGTCTGGAGGCGTATAACTTGTAATTTGAAAAATTGCTGCTTCTGTAAGGATTCCCAATGTTAACAATAGAAAAATAATTTGTTGCCTGTCGCGTATAAACTCTTTGAAATTTTTGAAAGTAGCTGCTATAATAAGCACAACGAGGAAAATATAAAATTTGAGCCACTGAGAATTACCGAAAAATTCATCTGCTGCATCTGAAAGGGAGAACCTGGAATTGTGCGGTGGTTGTCCGTGGTTAAACCAATACCCGAAACTATAATTTGATAAGGGTATTACCACTGCAAGAAATACTAATATAAATGAACCGAAATAAATACCCAGGGGCATCCACCTTTTTTGCTGCCAGTTATCATATATCAATAATGCAGTGCAAATCAGAAGACACATACCTCCACCATCCTGCTTGGTAAAAAAAGAGATAAAGGTGAATATTCCGGCGAGTGCAAGCCATAAATAAGTCCTGCTTCCTGTAATACCTTTTAATAGGAATGCAATGGCCACAAATTCATATACTATTACGGAATGGTTATACCAGGGCCAAAAATTGAAAAATGAAAATGAAAGGCAGTATAGAATCACCCCGGTAACCCTGATCCCCGGATGAACATTGAGGCTCTTTAGGATCGACCTGAATGCCAGTCCTGATATAACATTAATGAATACCTGCGCTTTGATAAGGGTGAACATTTGGGGGCCGAATATTTTGAAGAAAATGGCAGGCACAACCCAGTACATGCCACCCATGGGAGTGCCAAAGTCTCTGAAGGGAATCTGACCCTGGCTCATCCTGTAAGCGCCTTCCCAGGAAAGGAATATATTGACCCTGTAGGGAAATGTTATGAACAAGGGAACACAGGCCAAAATGAAAATCGTAAAAAATTCAATGATATTCAGGATGATCCTTCGACTCATAGTAACTCAGCATTGTTTAATCCGTAAATGTATAACCGAAAACAGAGATTTCGATTGCCTGGTATATTTAGTTATTATTATCACATAATAACATCTTTATCCTTGCTATTATTATTACATATTAGTTCGTATTTTGGCGACCAATTCTAAGAAACGTGCATTACCTGAAATTATTGAGACCTAAGGACTGGGCTAAGAATCTATTCCTTTTCATCCCTCTGTTTTTTGCCGGAGAATTATTTCAATTCAATAAGGTCCTGGAGATTTTCTGGGGGTTTCTGGCATTTTGCTGCATCGCAAGCGCTATCTATATTCTGAATGACTATCGCGATCGGGAAGAAGATCGAAAGCATCCAACCAAAAAAAACAGGCCCATTGCTTCAGGTGCAGTTTCGCCTGCTTCGGCCCTGGTACTGTTTTTCATTTTAGTTATACTGGGAATAGGGCTGGGTTATTGGATCAGGGACAAATTTCTTTTCGTACTGGCCATCTATTTCGTCCTGAATGTTGCCTATTCATTCGGACTGAAAAATATCCCAATCCTGGACATTATTATTGTGGCTATTGGATTCGTATTAAGAATTAAGGGTGGTGCAGTAATTGCGAAAGTTGGCCTAACAGAATGGCTCAATATTATGGTGTTCCTGTTGGCACTTTTTATGGCTATTGGAAAAAGAAGGGATGATGTTTTGCTGAAGTTAACTTCAGGAACGGATATGCGAAAATCCATTAAAGGATATAATCTGGATTTACTCAATGTACTTCTGGCCCTTGTTTGCGCAGTAATTATAGTCGCTTATTTTATGTATACGATGAGCCCTGAGGTAATTGCACGTTACGGAACTTACAGGCTCTATTATACCTGTCTTTTTGTATTAGCTGGAATAATGCGATATTTGCAAATCATCTATATCCAGGCGGATTCAGGTTCACCAACCAAAATTCTTTATAAGGACCGCTTCATTCAAATTACAATACTCCTTTGGATCGCCACTTTCTACGTGATACTTTATATGAAGGATATAACATTATTCGAATGATGAAAAAAAGAATTGCCAATTGGGGCAACTACCCTGTCATGGAAACTGATGAAAAGGCTTTCAGTTTTACCGAACAGTTGGGCAAATTAATCGAAGGAAAAGAAAGGATCATTGCAAGAGGAAATGGACGCTGCTATGGAGATGCTTCCCTGGCCCCAAACACTATTTCCACGCTTCGCTATGATAAAGTGCTCTCATTTGATACAACAAACGGAATTTTTGAATGCCAGTCTGGTTTAACCCTTGACAAAATTCTGGAAATTATCGTTCCAAAAGGATGGTTTCTTCCTGTCACGCCCGGAACAAAATTTATTACTGTTGGCGGTGCTATCGCGAGTGATGTGCATGGAAAAAATCACCATGTTGACGGAGCTTTTTCCAATCATGTAATGGAAATGGACCTTATGATGGATGATGGGAGGATTGTGACCTGTTCACCGCAATTACATTCGGATCTTTTTGAAGCTACCTGCGGGGGAATGGGACTAACAGGAATCATTATGCGCGCAAAGTTCGATCTTAAAAAAATTGAAACTTCATATATCAAACAAAAACAAATCAAGGCTTCAAACCTGAATGAAGTCATTGAGCTATTTGAAAAATATAAGAATTATACTTATTCAGTAGCATGGATCGATTGTCTTAAGTCGGGAAAAGATTTTGGCAGAAGTATTTTAATGCTTGGTGAACATGCAGAAATTAATGACCTCGATGATAAAAAAAAAGCAGCACCGCTTGCACTTCCCCGGAAGAAATTTCTAACCCTGCCTTTTAGCGTTCCTTCATGGGTACTCAACCCATTTTCGGTGAAAGCATTTAATTTTCTGTTTTATGGTAAGAACCTGAAAAAAGAACAGGATTCCGTCATTAGCTACGAACCATTCTTCTATCCTCTCGATGCGATCCTGCACTGGAACCGCATGTATGGCAAGAAAGGATTTGTACAATATCAATTTGTACTACCTCTTACAAGCAAAGATGGACTGGTAGATATTATGCAGAGAATTTCAAAAAAAGGAATGGGATCTTTTCTCACCGTATTAAAAGTATTTGGCAAACAGGATAGCCTTGTATCTTTTCCGATGGAAGGCTATACGCTGGCGATGGATTTCCCAGTGAGAAAAGGCTTATTTGAGTTCCTCGATGAATTGGATACGGTCGTTCTTCAGCATGGTGGAAGGTTATATCTTTCTAAGGATGCGAGAATGAAACCAGAAGTTTTTGAATCAGGCTATCCAAGAGCAGAGGAATTTAAATCCATTATAAAGAAATATAATCCAGCTTTCAAATTCACTTCAGTTCAATCAGACCGTTTACAAATAACTCCGTAATAAATACCAGATGCCGACAGTTCTAATATTGGGGGCCAGCTCCGACATGGCCGTAGCAATTGCAAGAAAATTCGCGGAGAATAAATACGATATTCAATTGGCTGCGCGCAGGCCTCAGGAATTAACAGCTCTTCAATCTGATTTGCAAATCAGAAGTAATATCTCCTGTTCCCTTTACGCGTTTGACGCAATGAATTTTATTTCTCATGAGGAATTCTATCGTTCACTGGAAACAAAACCGGATGTGGCCATTTGTGTTTTTGGATATATGACCGACAATGAAGTTGCCATAACAGAT
>PSRI01000125.1 GCA_003175935.1 Bacteroidota bacterium | reverse complement strand
CAGTCGGGATCTGTATGGAATATTTATAAAATAGATCTCACACAACCCTTCGATTTCCACTTTAATGTTTTTCTGGGTTGCCATGATGCTGATGGCGCTGACGGAATTGCATTTGTTTTACAACCTATCAGTACCAGAATTGGAAGCAATGGTGGTGGCCTTGGCTTTTTGGGAGTGACTCCTTCTGTTGGAGTAACTATTGATACCTGGCAAAACAGCGAACAGGGCCAGAT
This sequence comes from Bacteroidota bacterium, assembly GCA_003175935.1. GTDB lineage: Bacteria > Bacteroidota > Bacteroidia > Chitinophagales > Chitinophagaceae > PSRI01. The sequence goes on along the minus strand of PSRI01000125.1, from coordinate 7,347 downwards.
GTATGGCGACCCTGCGTACGACCATATCGCCATTCAACTCAACGGAGATCTCGATCATAATAGTCCGAATAATATTGCAGGTCCGGTCACCGCTCTTGCAAACAGTGACAATATTGAAGATTGCAAATGGCATGTTTTCCGAATTGCCTGGGATCCCCTTACTCAAACTCTCAAATCGCAAATGGACGGAGTGGATCGTGTTCAGGCCACCATCGATTTAATAAATAAAGTTTTTAGCGGCGATCCCAATGTATTTTGGGGATTTACGGGATCCACAGGCGGCGCAAAAAATCTCCAGCGTTTTTGCACATCACTCAATCCCGGATTTTCTACCGCAAGTAATCAAACGACATGTTATCCAACGCCAATACTTTTTACAGACAGCTCTACATCGTTTGGAACGATCGTGAAATGGTTTTGGGATTTTGGTGATGGAACTATTGACTCAGTTCAAAATCCGGCTCTGCATAATTATCCTGCACCTGGCAATTACGATGTAAAGCTTACCATACTCGGAAACAATGGATGCCTTAGTGATACCTTCAGTCAAAGGTTAGTTGAAGGATCAAAACCAATAGCAAATTTTGGAGCCGCACCGCCGCCGTACTGCCAGTACAAATCGATAAGATTTTATGACAGTTCCTATGTGGAATTCGGAACAATAAACGAATGGACCTGGAATCTCAATGGAAGCACGCAGATTTATTCAAACAGTCCAGGACTCATCCATGGTTTTCCGCCTGGAGCGAATCAGATTGATCTCACCGTTCAAACTAAAGAAGGGTGCATATCAGATCCAATCACAAAAAATATTTTGGTTGAGCCACATCCTGATATTGATATGAGTTTTGAAGATGTGTGTTTGCATAATCCAACAAATTTTCAGGCCATATTAAATTCTCCCAACCCTCCAGTGCAAAAATGGTATTGGAATTTGGGTGATGGAACTATCGACAGTACCGCAACAGTGAACCATATTTATGCAGCCGGAGGAGCATATCCTGTGAAATTAATTGCGCTTGGCGGAAACGGATGCTATTCAGATACCATTAGCAGGGTTGCAAATGTTTTTCATACCGATGCATTTGCCGGAAATGATACTGTGATTGCGATCAGTCAGCCCTTACAATTGCACGGAACGGGCGGTGATATTTATCAATGGTCGCCTTCATTTGGATTAAGCAATCCAAATATTGCTGACCCCATTGCAGTGCTTGAAGAAGACGCGAGCTACGTACTGACTGTAACATCGATTGTTGGTTGTCCAAGCAGCGACACCATCAAAATCAAAGTATTCAAGGGGCCGGAATTTTATGTACCGACTGCTTTTACTCCAAATGGTGATGGATTAAATGATAAGTTTCATTTTGTTGCAATTGGAATGACAGAAATACACTATTTCAAAGTGTTTAATCGATTTGGACAAGTTGTTTATTCTTCTACAGATGCGAAGAATGGTTGGGATGGAACGATTAATGGAAAAGCTCAACCAGCAGGAACTTACGTGTGGATGATTGAGGGAAGAGATTATTTAGGCAATCTTGTTTCAAAAAAAGGAACAGTTACGCTGATAAAATAAAAACCGGGCTCGCCCGGTTTTTATAAATATGATTTTTGAAATCTGTTTATTTTATTAGTCTGAGTGTAAGAGGATATCGATACATTTTTCCCTCACTGGCTTTGATTGTTGCAACGATTCTTAATATCAATGAAGCGATTCCCACGACCCAAAGTAATAATATTCCAACTACTGTAATTACAAGTACGATACAAACAATTGCTATAGTAATCTGAAAGTTCATAGACTCCTTTGCATGCTCTCTTACAAATGGAGATTCATCCTTTTTAATTAAATAAATTACAAGTGGCGGAATCAACCAGGCTACAAAAGTGAGAACATGTGCAAGCAAAGCCATTGTTTTTTCATCGCTTGTTGCGGGAACTGCTGGTTGGGATTCTGTTCCCATTAATGAGTTCTGTTGTTCCATGATCGAAATGTTTTATCATGAAATATAAAATAAAGCTTACATATTTCATAATCACAGATCATGATTTTACTGTTGAGAAGCTTTGTACATGCTCACTCATCCTGGAAAGGAACTGGTGCAAATAATCCATCCCTGGTACCTCATCATGGATCAAAAGGAAATTTCGGGCAACCTGTTTCAGTCGGGCTTTGTTTGTAGCAGTCTGAATAAAATTCAATATGCCATTGAATGTTGCAGTTTCGAAATAAGGTGAATCGGGATTATTAATGAAATAGCAACGAAGCCTGCTCTCTTTAAGTACCATTTTTTCAAATCCCAGTTCAACAGCCAATTTTCTGCACCTAACGGTAATGAATAAGTCTTCTACCTCTTCTGGTATGGGCCCAAATCGATCTAACAATTCTTTATGGAAATCCTGAAGATCTTCTTCGGTATCGCAGTTATCGAGGCGGGTGTAAAGTGACAGTCTTTCGTTGATATTTTCAACATAAGAATCAGGAATCAAAATTTCAAGGTCCGTATCAATTGTGCAATCCTGAACATAATCTTCCTGCTTTTGGATTTCTTCCTTGAATACTTCTCGAAAAGAAGTTCTTTTTAGTTCGCGAATGGCTTCATCAAGTATTTTTTGATACATCTCAAATCCTATTTCCGCCATAAATCCAGTTTGTTCTCCACCCAATAAATTTCCTGCTCCCCTAATATCCAAATCCCGCATGGCTATTTGAAAACCACTTCCCAAATCAGAATGCTGTTCCAGTGTTTGAAGTCTTTTTCTCGAATCATTAGGAAGAGTACTCATTGGAGGTGCCAGTAAATAGCAAAAAGCTTTTTTATTGCTTCTTCCTACCCTGCCCCTCAACTGGTGCAGATCACTCAACCCAAACTGGTGCGCATTATTTACAATGATGGTATTTACATTGGGAATATCAACTCCGCTTTCAACTATATTGGTCGAAACAAGTACATCGTATTTTTTGTCGATAAAATCAAGGATCCTTTGTTCAAGTTCGTGGCCTTCGAGTTGTCCGTGTGCAAAACCAATACTCAAATCCGGACAAAGTGATTGAATCAATGCTGCCATTTCACTTAAACCCATCACCCTGTTATGAATAAAAAATACCTGGCCACCACGTTCTGTTTCATAATAGATCGCGTCGCGAATGACATCTTCATTAAAAATCTGAACCTCTGTTTGGATGGGTTGTCTATTTGGAGGCGGCGTATTGATAATACTAAGGTCCCGGGCACCCATCAAACTAAATTGCAAAGTCCTTGGGATAGGCGTTGCCGTTAGCGTAAGGCAGTCTACATTGGTTTTGAGAGTCTTGATTTTCTCTTTGTGACCAACTCCAAATTTTTGTTCTTCATCAATGATCAGGACACCCAAATCTTTAAACTTCACGTCTTTTCCTATCATTGAATGGGTACCTATGATAATATCCACCTTTCCTTCCTGAAGTTTTTTGAGTGTTTCCTTTTTTTCTTTGCTTGATTTGAAGCGATTCACATAATCAACTGTAACTGGAAAATCCTTAAGGCGGTCAGTAAATGTTTTATAATGCTGAAAAGCAAGGATAGTTGTAGGAACCAGTATTGCAGCCTGTTTGCCATCGCAACAAGTTTTGAAAGCAGCGCGGATGGCAACTTCTGTTTTACCAAATCCAACATCTCCACAAACCAGGCGATCCATTGGATGCGGAGATTCCATATCTTTTTTTACATCACTGGTTGCTTTGCTTTGATCCGGAGTGTCTTCATAAATGAAAGATGCTTCCAACTCAGTTTGCATGTAATTATCCGCGGTGTGAGCAAATCCGGGTTGGGCTTTTCTTTGTGCATAGAGTTTAATAAGGTCAAATGCAATTTCTTTTACCTTGGTTTTTGTTTTTTCTTTTAATCGCTGCCATGCATCGCTTCCCAGTTTGTTTACCTTGGGAATTGATCCTTCCTTTCCTGTGTATTTGGCGATTTTGTGAAGAGAATTGATGTTTACATAAAGGATGTCGGAATCTTTATAAATAATTCTAACAGCTTCCTGCAATTTTCCATTTACTTCAATTTTTTGAAGTCCACTGTAAATTCCCACTCCATGATCAATGTGCGTTACATAATCACCAGATTGCAATTCCTTTAGTGAACGAAGCGTAATCGCTTTATTTTTATTGTAAGCCTGCTTGACTTTGTATTTATGATACCGCTGGAAAATCTGGTGATCCGTATAACAAACCAGCTTCAAATCGTGATCGATAAATCCCGCATGAATGGCAACTGGTATAGGAGTAAAATGGATTTCAGCCTTCAGGTCAGAAAAAATACTATGAAGCCTCTCAAGCTGCCGTGGATTCTCAGCGAAGAGATAAATATTATAATGATTTGCTTCCCAGGTTTTGAGATCTTTAATTAAAATGTTAAACTGCCTGTTGAATGCAGGTTGTTCCTTCGTATGGAAAGAAATTTCCATTCCGCTAAAATGGGGTTGATACCCGAATTCAATAATGTGGCGGTATCCAAGTTGCTCCTCTATGATTTTGGCATTGACAAAATCATCCGGGTTAAAATCTTTCTTTTTGAATTTATCTTCCTCCTCGGCAATTTGTGCAGATGTGGCCGTAACCCTCATAAAAATTTCAACATCTTCCTCTTGTGTCTGCAATTTTTCTTTTACCACGTCCCAGTCCTGAATCCATACAGCGGTATTTTCAGGGAGAAATTCAAGCAGGGAAACCTTTTGTCCCGAATCAAACTGTGTTTCCACATTGGGAATGATCGTAACCTGCAGTAATTTTCTTTCGCTCAACTGAGTCTCCGGGTCAAATATTCTGATGCTGTCCACATCGTTTCCGAACAATTCTACCCGATAAGGTTTTTCATTTCCAAATGAATAAATATCAAGTATACCTCCCCGTAAGGCAAACTGTCCGGGCTCATAAACAAAATCTGTGCGTTCAAAACCATAGTCAACAAACTTGCCCAACAGTTCATCCACTTTAATTGCGTCGCCCGATTTAATTCGAATCATATTTGAAGAAAGCGTTTCGGGAAGAACTACTTTTTCAAATAAAGCTTCGGGATATGTAACAATGATTTTCTTATTTCCGCCTGCACTGATCCTGGTCAATGCTTCAGTACGAAGCATAACATGACTGCTATTAAGCAGACGAAAATTCTTTCTGTTTTTATATGAAGATGGGAAATAAAACAGGTCCAGGGCACTACTCAGGTTTTCCAGGCTATTCTGAAAATAAGCTGCTTCTTCAGCATCATTAAGGATTACCAGGTGATTGATTTGCGAACTGAGTTCGTGTTGAAAAACTGATGTGACTATAAATTGGGAAGCACTTCCATGCAGGTCGCGGAGATAGATTCTTTGGGGAGATGACAATAGGATTCTGTCCGCAATTTGAAAAATGCGGGGATCTTTCAAAAATCCTTCCATCAACACATTCAAATTCATCTTAGGCCAACTCCGAAGGGCAAATATACATTACTAATTCCTGATAAAACACCGGCAAAAGCATATATATAGAATCAGGGTAATATGGAATTTAATTTCTGGCCGATGGAAGGTGTATAGGGAAATATTTTAAGGCTACAATGAATTTTGAAATAAAAAATTGTATTATTACCTGTCAAATTGCAATGCTCATTTTTTGCAATTTAGTTACGTCAAACTCTCGATTGCTTGCCAAGAAATTGGCAAAACCCGGCGAAGCCTTCTGGCTTCGCTTTTTTATGTAACAACCTCCTTTTTTAATCGATAAAATGGAGAGAAAAAACAGTATTTACAAATTGTTTTTTCACTGATTTCGGTTTTGTATATTACTGAAAATTTTCACATATGGCCTTATTACCTTGGCGAAAGGGAATTATCACCAGGATTGAACATGAAGCAGATCAAACCAGGAGATTCTGGATAGAAATTCCGGATACAGATAATTTCGATTTTACGCCAGGTCAGTTTGTGACTTTGGATTTACCCATCCACGAAAAGCCGGCAAAAAGATGGAGATCATATTCTATTGCATCCTGGCCGAATGGTACTAATGTGATTGAGCTGGTAATTGTGTTGCTGGAAGGCGGAGCGGGTACTAACTATTTATTTAATGTAGCCGGTGTAGGGACTGAATTACAATTAAGAGGTGCATTAGGAGTTTTTACTTTACCTGAGCCGCTCGATAAAGATCTTTACCTCATTTGTACAGGAACGGGCATTGCACCATTTCGTAGCATGATCAATCACATCAATCAATATAATACTCCACATCAAAACATTTACCTGATTTTTGGTTGTCGTAAAAAGATTAACCTTCTCTATTATGATGAGATGACTAAGTTAGCCGACGAAGTTCCCAACTTCCACTATATCCCTACTCTGTCAAGGGAAGAATGGGAAGGAAAAACTGGTTATGTCCATAATGTATACGAAGAACTGGCAAAGGACAAACCTCCAGCCAATTTTTTCCTTTGCGGATGGAAGAATATGATAGATGAAGCAAAGCAAAGGATCGTTGCTATGGGCTATGATAAAAAATGCATTCACCAGGAGCTATACGGATAGCAGATTCATTTACCATGTTTGTTATTTCAAAAATTGTCGGTTTTTTTCTTCATCCCATGTTGTGGATCGTTATTGTTTTTGTTTGGGCACTTCTGACTAAGAATCAAATCCGAAAGAAAAAATTATTCAAAACCGGGGCATTGCTTCTCATCTTCTTTTCAAACCCTTTTATCATTGATCGTTTAACACTGGCTTATCAGCCTAAACCTTACCATCTTGCACCAGGTGAAAAATATTCAGTGGGAATTTTACTGGGTGGTTTGTCGGGATACGATACCAAAACTCGTGAAGGATTTTTCAGTTATGCATCTGACAGATTTATTCAAACTGAAAGATTGTATAAAGGAGGTCGCATTGACAAAATTTTAATTTCCGGCGGTAGCGGTTCACTACTTCAGGGCAAGGCATTTCGCGAAGCAGATTTTTTAAGAGAACAGTTGCTGCAGGTTGGTATCCCCGATTCTGCCATTTTAATTGAACGCAATAGTCGCAATACAGTTGAAAATGCAATCTTTTCAAAGAAAATTCTCGACTCACTTCAATTACCCGGACCCTACCTTCTCATTTCTTCTGCAATGCATTTAACCCGGGCAGGTAAAATTTTTAGAAAGCAGGGACTGGCTATTCAGAATTATCCCTGCGCTTTTACAATCAGGGAAAGTGGTGGAAATTTTATTGAAGACTATATCTTTCCCAGTTCCGGTTCCATTGATGAATGGGATGAATACCTTAAAGAAGTTGTAGGATTGATTACGTACAAAATTTTGGGTAAAGCTTAAAGTACATAGTACTTAGTAC
>PSRI01000176.1 GCA_003175935.1 Bacteroidota bacterium | reverse complement strand
TCGGATTATCTCAGTTACATCAGCTCCGGGGAAGAGTGGGAAGAGGTTCTCAAAAAAGTTTTTGCATCTTATTAACAGGTAGAAAGCTGTCTGCAGATGCAAGGGAACGTTTAAAAATTTTATGTTCGACTAACGATGGATTCAAGGTGGCAGCAAAGGATCTTGAGCTACGCGGACCGGGAGATATAGAAGGTACCCGCCAGAGTGGCCTGTTGAACTTTAAACTGGCTAATATTGTTAGTGATAAACATTTGTTAGAAACCGCCAGGTCCCTGGCTGAAAAATTGCTGGAAAACGATCCGGAATTGGATTCGGCAGTTAATTTGAGGTTAAAGGAATGGCTGCAATCCGTAAAGGGGCAAACCTTATGGAGTAAGATATCGTAATATACTTACATACAAGAAAATAACGTTTTAAATCTGTACATTTAATTTGGAAAATAACTTGAAGTCTAATTCCTTCATATACCTACTGTTTCTCTCCGTTTTTACTTTCCATTTTGCTTCAGCACAGCAATCCGTGCAGTTCGTGGAAAACAAAGGCCAATGGGATAAACGGGTGCTTTTCAAAGGGCGGCTCAATGCAGGCTCTTTTTATCTTCAGAAAGAAGGTTTCACGGTATTACTTCATGATTCCAAAGACATGGAAAAATTGCGTGAGCGCGTACACGGCGAAATGAATATCGATTCCGCAAGCAAAGGAAGCAATACAAAAGCATCGGGAACCGAATCAAGAAGTTTGCCTGTACCCAATCAGCCTGATTTAATAATGCACTCCCATTCTTACTATGTAAATTTTGTGGGTGGAAATACAAATGCAGATGTAGTTGCTGAAAAGCCAATCGACTCTTACGAAAATTATTTTATTGGAAATGACCCATCAAAGTGGGCATCCAATTGCAAAGTTTACCAGGTAATTACTTACAAGAACGTATACCCGAATGTGGATGTTAGATATTATGCCCAGGCTGGCCAATTGAAATATGACATTGTAGTTTATCCCGGTGCAGATATCAACAAAATTGCCATGAAATATACAGGAACAAATGCGCTCCAGGTAAAAAACAGGCAGTTAATGATTCGAACTTCTGTTGGTGACGTTAAGGAATTGGCTCCTTATTCTTATCATGCAAGAACCTCGGGAAGAGAAGAAGTGGATTGCAAATATGTAGTTGATAAAGACAACACGGTTCGATTTAAAGTAAAAAATTATTCTTCCACGGAAATCCTGGTGATAGATCCAACCTTAATTTTCTCATCATTTACTAATAGTCCGGTTGACGAATGGGGATACACTGCGACTTATGGACCTGACGGAAGTTTGTATTCTGGCGGTATTGTTTTTGGAGATGGATTTCCAACGACTCCGGGAGCATTTCAAACCAATTACCAGGGTGGGGCTCCCAGCGAACCTGTGGATATTGGAATCATGAAGTTCAGTCCTAATGGTAATGCCAGAGTATATGCGACCTATCTTGGTGGAAGTGGTAACGAGCACCCTCATAGTTTGTTTGTTGATCCGCAGGGCCAGCTGGTAGTGATTGGCAGAACTTCTTCTTCAGACCCTTCAACTCCAGGTCAAAATTATCCACTTTTTCCTGCAGGTAATTTACAGGGTACAGGCGGTGGATATGATTTGGGAGTAACTAAATTCAATGCATCGGGTACAGCGCTGATTGGATCTATGAGAATAGGTGGTGCCAAAGGAGATGATGCAGTGAATGTTTCAACAAGCAGAAGCGGACCTTCAGGTATAAATAATTTTTATGGTGATGATTCAAGGAGCGAGGTCATCCTGGATGGGGCGAATAATATTTACATAGCTGCCTGTTCACAGTCTTCGGATTTTCCAACAACAGCCACCGCATTTCAAAAAACTTATGGGGGCGGAAGCCAGGATGGGGTTGTATTAAAAATTTCTCCAAACGTTGATAATATTTTATTCAGTAGTTTCCTTGGAGGCTCCGATCAGGATGGTGCATTTGTAATTGCTTTGAATCCTCTTACCAATGATATTTATGTTGGTGGTGCAACTAAAAGCTCCAAATTCCCAGGTACAGGACCAGGTACGATCAATGCAACATTCCAGGGAGGAACCTGTGATGGATTTGTAAGTGTCATCAACAATACGGGAACTACATTAATCAAGAGCACTTATATAGGAACCGGTGGTGTCGACGCCGTTTATGGATTGAAATTCGACAAGAGCGGATTTCCTTATATCATGGGCACAACAACGGCTACATGGCCCATAATTAATGCAACTGCTTTTAATCCCGGTTCAAAACAATTCCTTGCAAAATTGCGTCCCGATCTTTCAGCATATGTATATTCCACTGTGTTTGGATCTGGATCAGTTTCTCCAAATATTTCGCCCGTTGCATTTCTTGTTGACAGATGTGAGAACGTTTATGTATCTGGATGGGGAGGTAGTTTGCAACCAGGTTCCCGCGATCCTTATCTTACTTCAGGAACTTTTGGTATGCCCACTAAAAATTGTAATGTGCTGCCCAATGGATGTTCCACAGATGGCAGGGATTTTTATTTCTTCGTAATGGAGAAAGATGCAAAGAGTGTCTTGTTCGCAGCTTTCTTCGGCCAGCAGGGTGGATTTGGAGATCACGTCGATGGAGGTACGAGCAGGTTTGATTTTAATGGAATCATTTACCAGGCAATTTGTGCGAACTGTCTGGCGAGTTATTATCCGGCAACTTTTCCAACTTCCCCCGGAGTAATAGGTCCCAGGAACGGAAATCCTAATGCATGTAATTTGGCAGCGGTAAAAATAGAAATGGACTTTTCAGGTGTCAAATCCGGAGTTCGTGCCGCTGTTAATGGGATTCCTCACGACACCAGCGGTTGTGCGCCACTGTTAGTTGCATTTACTGATACCCTGAAAAGAGGCCTGCAGTATGAATGGCATTTCGGTGATGGCTCACCTACTGTAACAACCACAAAACCAGATACCACGCATCTTTATCCAGGCGTTGGAATTTACCATGTAATGCTGGTTTCTATTGATACCACAAAATGTATTACCAGGGATACTTCATATACCAATATCAGGGTGAGAACGGATCCCGCAAACCTCAATTTTAGCGGAGCGAAAATTGGGAGTTGCCAGAGTCTTACTTTCCAATTCACTAATCTTTCAACCTTCCCTCCCGGAAAGCCATTCGGACCTCAATCATTTACCTGGGATTTTGGAGATAATTCTCCACCAGTGACAACAGGATTTGCTCCGGTAACACATACTTATGCAGGTCCGGGAGTATATAATGTTGTTCTAAGTCTTATCGATACAAGCTATTGCAATTCGCCAGATACCATGCAAAGGACTATCAGGCTTGCACCTGATGTAGTGGCACAGTTCACGACTAATCCGGATGGATGTGCGCCTCATCAAGCTGTTTTCCAAAATAATACCATTGCCGGACAAACCTTCACATGGGATTTTGGAGATGGAACCACTTCGAATGAGTTTGCCCCTACTCATACGTACAATAATGTCGGAAGTTATACTGTTACATTAATTGCAGATGATCCATCGACCTGTAATCTACATGATACAACCAGCTTTGTAATTAATGTGCACCCAATTCCTACTGCAGGATTTACATTTGCACCTGTGCCACCACAGGAAAATACGCCAACTAACTTTACAAATAATTCTCTCAATGCAACAACATACAGGTGGACCTTTGGAGATGGAGATACGTCCGTTCAGGTAAATCCTGTTCATCAATATAACAGAACTGCTACATTTAATGCGTGCCTGGTAGCTTACAATCAGTTTGGTTGTGCGGATACAGTTTGTCAGGATGTTGAAGCCGTAGTTAGCCCGCTGGTTGCAGTTCCAAATGCGTTCACGCCAAATGGAGATGGGGTTAATGACCAGGTAAGAGTTAGAGGATACGCAATTGCAAAAATGGCATTTAGAATTTATAATAGATGGGGACAGTTGGTATTCCAAAGTTCAGATCCGGACCAGGGCTGGGACGGAAAATATAAGGGAGTACTGCAACCAATGGATGCATATGCTTACACTTTGGATGTGGAGTTTACTGATGGAACGAGGACAACTAAAAAAGGTGATATAACCTTATTGAGATAATGAGCTGTAATAATTTTCAGTAAATGTGAAAGGATTATGATTAAGTCGCTAATCATACAGGTGAAAGAGGATCGGCGCGGAAAAACCTGCGTACTGAAGAACTATTTGCAGAAGCGAAAGTTCAAATCTGCATTAGTAATTATCGCCCTCATGCTTTTCAATTTATGTAGCGAAGCACAGGACCTGCATTTTTCCCAATTTTTCAATTCACCATTAAGTGTGAATCCGGCAAATACCGGATTTCTTCCAGACCATGATTACAGACTGGGAGCAAATTATCGCCAGCAATGGGCAAATATCCCCGTGCCATTTAAAACCTTTAGCGTGTTTGGAGATGCTCAGGCTTTCCGTGACAGGTTTGAATCAGGGTGGATTGGTTTGGGTGGATTAATAATGCGCGACGTTGCCGGTAGTGGAAATTTAACTTCCACAAAAATCTATGGTTCTGCTGCATATCATCAGATGCTGGGGAGTACAGGGTTATTATCTGCCGGATTTAATCTCGGCTGGGCCAATAAGAGAGTTGATGTTACAAAATTTACCTACGACAACCAATGGAATGGAAAATTTTTCGACGTTGCGGCACCTACGGGAGAAACTTTTTCTGCAACTAATATCAGTTATCTCGATGTGCAGGTAGGATTAAATTATTCCTATTTCCCAACAGACGATTTGTATTTGCATGCAGGATTTTCAGTTCAGCACGTAAATGCCCCGAAAGAAACTTTCTTCAATACAACTCCTGATTACGACAATAAAATTTCAAGAAGATATATTGGTTTCGTGGATGCAGTAATTAAATTGAACGATCAGGTAATTTTGAGTCCGGGTGCTTATTTTACAACACAGGCCAAATCCATGGAATTTACATTGGGGATTCACGCGAATTATAATTTGTCGGGCGACGGTACTCAACAAATCATTGGCGGATTGTATTATCGCGGAGGAGATGCTTTCATTCCAATGATCGGGTATCAGTGGAAATCTCTCAAACTGATGTTTTCATTTGATGCGACAACTTCTTCGCTCAAGAATTACAATGGTGTACAGGGAGCTTCCGAATTCGCCGTAATACATGAAGGATTTTACAATGTTGATAATGGAAGCCTTCGACAGACTCAATGTCCCGTTCCGAGGTTTTAAAATAATTTCTTATTTATTTTTGGGCGGAATCAAACCTGATTCCGCTTTTTGTTTTAATATTTGCAAGGATTCAAAGCAGGATAACCGAAGTCATGATTCTTTCCCGAAACTCACTTAAACAAATTTCATCGGATTCAATTGAAATTCCCGGCGAAGAAATCTTTTTGTATCCCGAAAAAATTCTTCAGTTCGGTACTGGAGTGTTACTAAGAGGCCTTCCGGATTATTTTATTGATAAAGCAAATAAAAAAGGTTTATTCAAAGGAAGAATCGTCGTTGTGAAATCAACTGAAACAGGCAGGAGTGATGAATTTGGGAGGCAGGATGCCCTATACACACATTTGGTACAGGGAATTTCAGAAGGCAAATCCATTCGTGAGTTTTATATTAATGCATCGATTAGTCGCGTATTATCTGCTGTTAAGGATTGGAAGTCTATATTAAATTGTGCATTAAACAGAGAGCTTGAAATAATAATATCAAATACCACTGAAGTTGGGATAGAATTAAGAGACGATGATATCCGTGCAAATCCTCCCGATTCATTTCCAGGCAAACTGGTTTCTTTTCTATATCATCGGTATAAAAAACTCGGAGAAAATTCAGCGCCGGGATTTGTAATTGTTCCGACTGAATTAATTCCTGACAATGGTTTAAAATTGAAAACCATTTGCTTTGAGTTGGCAAAAAAGAATGGTCTTGAGAATGAATTTATTGAGTGGCTAACCCGGGCCAATACTTTTTGCAATTCCTTAGTTGACAGGATTGTTCCTGGTAAACCAAATTCAGAATTGAAAAATCAAATTGAAAATGAAATTGGATATAAGGATGATTTGATGATTATTTCAGAATCCTATCGGTTATGGGCAATTGAAGCTGATGAAAGAGCCAAAAATGTTCTCAGTTTTTACAGGGCCGATGAAGGAGTAAAAATTGAACCCGATATTACCATTTACCGGGAGCTTAAATTGAGATTATTAAATGGTGTGCATACCTTGAGCTCAGGTCTGGCTTTTTTGGCGGGAATCAAAACTGTGAAAGAGGCGATGAATATTCTGTGGTTGAGTAACTATATTCAGAGTCTTATGCTCGATGAACTTGCACCGGCAATTCCTTATGCAATTTCAAAAGAGGAATCCAGGAAATTTGGGATGCAGGTATTGGATCGTTTTCGCAACCCGGGAATTGAGCATGAATGGATAAATATCACTTTGCAATATAGCTCGAAGATGCGGATGAGAAATATTCCTCTGCTACTCAACTACTATAAGATATTTGGAAAAGTTCCCCAACTCCTGGCGAAAGGATTTGCGGCATATTTGCTTTTTAGCAGGCCGGTGAAAAAACAGGAAGGCAATTATAGGGGAGAATGGAATGGAATTTTGTATCCAGTCAGGGATGACAAAGTGGACATTTTTTTTAAAGTTTGGAATAGTAACAATCCCAATAAAGTGGTGGATTTAATACTGGCTAATGAGAATTTGTGGGGATCTGATTTATCAACTTTAAGTGGATTTGCAGATGCTGTAAAATCTGATTTACAGTTTTTGATGAACAGCAGAGTGGAAGAGTGGAGGGATGAATTTAATAACTGTATTGAAAAGAAATCTTAATGGCAACCCGAAAATTTCTCGACGAGGATTTTTTGCTATACAATAAGCCAGCGCAAAGATTGTATCATGAGTATGCAAAAGAAATTCCCATTATTGATTTTCATTGTCATTTATCCCCTGAATTAGTTGCAAAAGATATAAGGTTTAAGAATATCACGAGGGCATGGCTGGATGGGGATCATTATAAATGGAGAGCCATGCGGTCAAATGGCGTTGATGAAAGTTATTGCACTGGAAACAGATCTGACCGTGAGAAATTCGAACAATGGGCTGCAACAGTTCCATATACTTTAAGAAATCCGCTCTATCACTGGACGCATCTTGAACTTCAGAGATATTTTGGAATTCACGAATTACTTTCTCCTCAAACAGCTGGTTCCATTTTTGATTCCTGCAATGAAAAATTATGGGAATCATCTTACTCTACAAGAAATTTACTTCGCAAAATGAATGTGGAGATTATTTGTACTACAGATGACCCTACAGATGATTTGGAATATCATAAGCAGCTTAAACTGGATGAAACGGAAATAAGAATGGTTCCTGCATACAGGCCCGACAAAGCATTGGCTGTAGGCGACGTTTTTACATTTAATGAATTTGTAGACAAACTGCAATCAGTTTCAAATATTTCAATTCATAATTTCAGCCAGTTTCTTGACGCCCTGAAACAAAGACATGATTTCTTTTCAGAAAATGGCTGCACTGTATCAGATCATGGTCTGGAACAATTATATGTTGAAGAATATACCGATCATGAAATTCAAAATATTTTTAACACTATCCGCTCAGGAAAAGCTCTGACTGAATTGCAGCAATGGAAATTCAAATCTGCCCTCCTTTACAATTTTTCAATTTGGCATTGGGAAAAAGGCTGGGTGCAACAATTTCATATTGGAGCTATGAGAAATAATAATTCCAGGATGATGAAGATCCTTGGCCCTGACACAGGTTGGGATTCCATTGGAACTTATTCCCATGCGCAGGCACTTTCGAAATTTTTGGATCGCCTTGACAGTAGCGCTCAACTAACGAGAACGATTATTTACAATCTTAATCCTTCCGACAACGCGATGGTGGCAAGCATGATCGGCAACTTTAATGATGGTTCAACGGCGGGTAAAATTCAATTCGGATCGGCATGGTGGTTTATGGATCAAAAACTGGGAATGATCGATCAGTTAAATGCTTTGAGTAATATGGGATTGCTTAGCAGGTTTGTGGGTATGCTCACTGATAGCAGAAGTTTTCTTTCATTTCCAAGACACGAATATTTCCGTCGGATACTCTGCAATTTATTAGGGGACGAAATCGAAAAGGGTGAATTGCCTTCAGATATTGGTTGGGTTGGAAAAATTGTAGGAGATATTTGTTATCATAATTCGAAGAGTTATTTTAATTGGTGAAAGAGTACTTAGTATAGAGTACTTAGTACTTAGACTCTGTGAATCTTTGTGTATTCAGTGTCTGCGTGGTAAAAAATTCGCATCACGCCGAGAGACTGTCTTCAGGAGCTCATTGAATAATTTCAAATTGAAATCTGAGTGATGGTTCCTGTAGACAGAAACCATGGCATATTAAAAAAGCGAAACCTGGAAAAGTTTCGCTTGCTGTTACGGGGACTAATTCATATTACATCATCATCTTCCCAACCTCCATCCTTACCATCAGATTTGATCTTCCAGTCTTTGTCCTTTTCAAAATAACTTTTGTATTTTTCTGAATTGCGGTATTTGTCCGTTGCTTCTTTACTCTGCTCCTTTCCATTGATGATCAGTTTACCGTGATCAATCTCAATAATAAACGGTTCGCCTTTCTTGATTAATCCATCCTTTTCTAAATCGTGAACAAAATCATGCAATTTTCTCATTTCAATTTTTGCAGTTTCAATTCCTTTTTTCGCACCTTCCATACTCTGCTTCCAGGTTTTTTCCCAATTCAGTTTCATAAATTCTTTGTTTTTTTCGATTTGGTTGAAGGCCATGTCCATTGACTTATTCATTTGGTCCCAGTCAATAGATTTAAACGAAGAATTAATATCATCATTGATTTTATCCCAGTCTACACTCTTCCATGCCTTTTGTGAATTCAACATGATTTTATCGAAATCGATATCCTTGAGCGCTTTTGAGAATTCCTTTTGAGCTTTTTCCCATTTTTCGTTGTTGAACTCTTCTCCGAATTTTTCCATGCTTTTTTCAAACTCATGCATCGATTGATCAAAATCGTGCATGTCGATATCGAAATCCTTTTCATCCTGCTTCATCTTTTCTTCCGGATTCGATTTTGATTTTCCGGGTGTTGAATCGTTTTGGGCATAAGAAGGAAAATCGAGCATACTGTTATATCCCATTTTAAGTCCGCCCCTGTCTCTATGATCGGGTCTAAAGCTGCTAATTCCTGCCATTGCAATCAATCCGAATGCTACGATCGCCCAAGTTCTGGTATTACTGTGTCGCATAGTGTTCAATTTTGGGTATTAATTAATTACGATGTTCTTCGTATAAATGTACGATTGATTTCGTAAAATGTTGCATCAGGATTGAAAATTTATTTTTTTTAACATTTTCCAGGCGAGTCTACTCCCATATTATATTTTCCTCAAATGGCACTCTTTTCCGATTTTTACATCTAATATGAATTCAGCTAAGGAAAAATTGCATTTAAGGTCATCATTGAATCCCGAGCTTATCTCCAGGTTTGAAGATATAGTGGGTAAAGAATTTGCCATTTATGACCGGGAATCTCTTTATCAATATGCCCACGACGAAACTGAAGAATTAATTTATCTCCCTGAAATTGCTTTGAGGCCCCGCACTGCAGAAGAGATCAGTGCTATTATGAAGATTTGCAGCAAACACAAAATCCCTGTCACACCCCGGGGCGCAGGAACAGGTTTGAGTGGAGGTGCACTTCCTGATTTAGGAGGCGTACTCATTTCAATGGATCGAATGAATTCAATATTGGAGATTGACGAAAAAAATTTGCAGGTTACTACAGAGCCGGGCGTGATCACTGAGGTATTGCAGGAATCGGTAAAAGCAAAAGGCTTGTTTTATCCTCCCGATCCCAGCAGCAGAGGCTCCTGTTTCATTGGTGGAAATATTGCAGAAAATAGTGGCGGTCCAAAAGCTGTTAAATATGGAGTTGTTCGCGATTATGTCTTGAACCTTCAGGTAGTAATTCCCAATGGGGAAATTATTTGGACCGGAGCAAATGTTTTGAAAAATTCGACAGGATATAATCTCACTCAGCTGGTAGTGGGAAGTGAGGGAACATTAGGAATCGTAACAAAAATTGTTTTGAAGCTGATTCCATTTCCAAAATATGATTTGCTGATGCTGGTGCCTTTTAAATCGCTCGACAAGGCTGGTGAAGCTGTAAGCGCCATTTTCAGAGCGGGGTTTACTCCCAGCGCGTTGGAGTTGATTGAAATCGATGCTTTGAAGATTGTGTCTCAAATGGTGGGGGACACTTCCGTGCCTATTGGAGACGATATTGAAGCACATTTGATCATTGAGGTCGATGGCAATCATATGGACACTCTTATGAAGGAGATGGAATCTATTAGCGATCTTTTAACAGGATACGATTGCGGAGATATTTATTTTGCAGACGATGCGCGGCAAAAAGCTGAGCTGTGGAAGCTGAGAAGAAGGGTTGCTGAGGCGGTAAAACTGCAGGGGTATAGCATCGAAGAAGATACCGTAGTTCCCAGGGCCGCGCTACCGGCATTAATCAGGGGGGTTAAAGAATTAGGGAAGAAATATGGCTACCATGCTGTATGCTATGGGCATGCAGGAGATGGGAACCTTCACATACGAATCAGGAAGGAGGGGACGTTGAATAGCTTAGAAGATCCAGCAATGGTAGAAAGCCTAAGGGCCCTTTTTGAGCTTGTTAATGAACTGGGAGGAACTATCAGCGGGGAACATGGAATTGGCCTGGTTCAAAAAGGATATATGGACATTGTATTTGACAAAAATCAATTACAATTAATGAGGGGAATCAAGAAAACTTTTGATCCCGATAATATTTTAAACGCCGGTAAAATTTTTGATTTATGAAGAAATGTCTAGCTGTGGCTTTTGTGATGCTGAGTTTATGCTTCGGTAAACTCTATGCGCAGGAAGAAGCGCCTGCGGAAAAATCCGGGGGCGGGTTCGATAAGTCGAAATTGTTCTTTGGAGGAACTTTCGGATTGAGTTTCGGAGATTACACTTTGGTGAATGTTTCACCACAGGTAGGATATCATTTCAATAAATATTTAGCTGCTGGTACGGGAATTAATTTTATCTACAGCAGCTTTAAGACCCGTTACGTTAATGGCGATGAGGCTTATCGCGAAAATTATGGCAACGTTGGTGTGAATGTATTCGGACGCGTATATCCCATTCAATTTTTGCTGCTCCAAATTCAACCGGAATTAAATTACAACTGGGGTAATATCAAATATGCCAATGGTGAACCTACCACAGATCTGAAAGGCAAATTCATTCCCTGTGTTCTCGCGGGAATAGGAGGCGTTCTTCCAGCCGGCCGGGGTGCTATGATCGCAATGCTGCAATACGATCTTGCACAGGATCCCAGGTCTCCTTATGGGAACAAAGTATTCTTCACATTTGGTTATAATTTCTAAGGCAGATTGTTGATTAATTCGGCAGGAGTGGAACAGATTTCAAGTCTGTTTTCCATTTGCTCATAGAGAAATCCTTCGGTGGAAATATGCTTCACATGTGCGATGAGATAATTATAAAATCCCATGGTATTGAGCATGTAGATTTTTTTGCTGTGAATATTCAATTGGTTCCAGGTAAGCATTTCAAAAAGTTCGTCCATTGAACCATACCCGCCTGCAAGTACAACAGCCACATCACACAATTCATACATTGTTTTCTTTCGCTGGTGCATATCTTCTGTAATAATCAATTCAGTTAGCCCTTCGTGTTGGTGCTCCCATTCAATAAGGATACGGGGAATCACACCTGTAATTTTTCCCCCATGTTTGAGCATATTATCGGCAAGAACACCCATCAGTCCTTTATTACCTCCTCCATAAACCAGCCTTAGTTCCAACGCAGCGAGTAATCTTCCTAATTCCGCCGCATCTTTAATATAGGCTTCCTTAGCTCCGGGTTTTGATCCACAAAAAACAGCTACAGACCGGGTTTTCATATCATCACTTTATTGTACAATTATACATAATTGAAATCAACTGTTCATTTCCCATTACTTACATGGAACAACAGAAATCTTTATCTTCATTTTTAAATACATTTTCAAATGTCGCCATGGCTCCTGTTTTCTTTTGTAATCGGATATTTTGTTTTGTTGCTGGGCGTTGCGTACTATACTTCACGAAATTCTAATAACGATTCTTTTTTTATCGGCAACCGAAGTTCCAACTGGATGCTGGTTGCATTTGGCATGATCGGCACTTCGTTGTCTGGTGTCACTTTTGTTTCTGTTCCGGGCACTGTCGGTGATTTTGCCGGCACTACTGCCGACGCTCCACACAAAGCTTTTGGCTATTTCCAGGTTGTTATCGGTTATTTCCTCGGTTATTTTATCGTTGCTTTCATCCTGCTGCCTCTTTATTACAGGATGAATCTCACTTCCATCTATAATTATCTCCAAAAAAGATTCGGAGATATATCCTATAAAACCGGAGCCCTGTTTTTTATAATATCAAGAACGGTTGGTGCCACAGCCAGATTGTATCTCGTGATATTTATCATGCAGGAATTTATTTTGCGTGACCTCGGCATTCCATTTATTGTAACCTCAGTAGTTATCCTCCTGATGATCCTTCTTTATACATTCGAAGGCGGCGTGAAGACTATCGTATATACGGATACCCTGCAAACCACGTTTATGCTGCTCGGACTGGTAGTTTGCATTATTTACATTATGTCGCACCTGCATTTCGACTTTAGATCAGCCATGAATGCAGTCGGCGAAAAAGGATATACCAGGATTCTAAATACCGATATCAATAGTAAGGGATATTTTCTCAAGCAGATTATTGGAGGCATGTTTATTACCATTGGTATGACTGGACTGGATCAGGAAATGATGCAAAAAAATATCAGCGTAAAAAACCTTAAGGATTCTCAAAAAAACATGCTCACATTCAGCGCAATTATTGTGGGAGTGAATTTTCTTTTCCTCCTGTTAGGTGGATTACTTTATTTGTTTGCGCTTAATAATGGAGCGCAATATCATCAGGCAACTTCGGCTACAGGCGCCAGTTCAATGCAGTTAATTGCCGATGGGAAAAATATTATTGGAGATACTCTTTTTCCAACGGTTGCGTTGCATTATTTGCCGCAGGCAGTTGGAATCATATTTATCATCGGTTTGATCTCAGCTCTTTTTCCAAGCGCCGATGGTGCATTAACCGCGCTCACCTCTTCATTTTGCATCGACATACTCGGCATAAAAAGAAATGAAAATTTAACAGAGCAACAAAGAAAGAGAACAAGGCTAACGGTACACCTAAGCTTCGCCTTTATATTCTTAATTTTTATCCTGATTTTTAAATGGATTGGAAGTCGTTCCATCATCGACAAAATCCTGGACTTTGCCGGATACACTTACGGTCCGTTGCTGGGATTATTTTCATTCGGAATTTTTACAAAAAGAAAGTTGCCCGAATCACTATCAGTCACATTTGTATGCCTTCTCGCTCCTGTATTGTGCTATTTTCTTAGTGTAAATTCCAAACAATGGTTCGGTGGATTTCAAATTGGTATTGAACTCCTCCTGATAAATGGGATTGTCACCTTCCTCGGCCTGTTAATCATATCAAAAAGAGAGAGTTTGACAAACTAAAAGCCAGATCCCTTCGTTTTAAAAGTATTCGGTATGGCCACTGCCAGGGGCGGTGGCTTTGCTGTCTGTGTCAAACGTTTGCCCTGTGATGCAATCCGTTTGAAGATTGATATAACCTATAAAACTCTGGTAAATGAATGCAACGATTCAAGCGCTGAAAGAAAGACGCTGGAAAGAAAGTATGGCGCACAGCAGTTGGCAGATCTTTAAAATTATGGCGGAATTTGTTGATGGCTTTGAAGCTCTCGCTAAAATTGGTCCCTGTATCTCTATTTTTGGATCCGCAAGAACTAAACCTGATACTCCTTATTACGACCTTACAATTGAAATTGCAAGAAAACTTGCAGAAGAAGGATTCGGAATAATTACTGGCGGTGGCCCGGGTGTAATGGAAGCGGCAAATAAAGGTGCTGCACTGGCTAACGGTAAAAGTGTGGGATTAAATATCGACCTGCCCTTTGAACAAAGTTCCAATGAATACATCGACAAAGACAAACTCCTCAACTTCGATTATTTTTTTGTTCGCAAAGTAATGTTCACAAAATACAGTCAGGGTTTTGTAATGATGCCCGGCGGCTTTGGAACATTGGATGAATTTTTTGAAGTGGCTACTTTAATTCAGACAGAAAAGTTCAAACAGATGCCCATGGTGCTGGTAGGAAAAAAATACTGGCAGGGTTTGATGTCTTGGATGGAGGAAGTAATGCTTGCAGAAGGAAATATTAATCCGGAAGATTTAGCCCTGTTTGAATTTGCAGATACTGCCGACGAAGTGGTTAATCATATGCTGGAATACTATCGCACCAGGCAACTCGCTCCCAATTTCTAAAACAAATCAGGTTCGTTCCATGGTATTTTCAAACTAACTTTGTTGAAAATATTTCACTTTGGAATTAATCAATACACAGGTGCAGGAATATTCAGAAAAATATTCCAGTCCCGAAGACGATTTGCTGAAAGAAATAGCCGAATACACTTACGCGAATCATCCGCAGTCACAAATGTTAAGCGGCCATGTACAGGGGAGATTATTACACGGTTTGAGCGCCATGATGTCACCTAAACGTATTCTTGAAGTGGGCACTTTCATGGGATATAGTGCTTTATGTTTAGCTGCCGGATTGTCTCCCGAAGGATTACTTTACACACTTGAATTGAGGGAAGAAGATGCTGCAAGGGCTCAATCATATTTTAACAAAAGCCTTCTAAAGGATAAAATTATCTTGCAGGTTGGTGATGCATTAAAAATGATTCCTGAACTGCATGAGGAGTGGGATCTTGTTTTTATTGATGCAGATAAAGTGAACTACATAAATTATTATGAGCTTGTTTTGCCAAAGCTGAGAACGGGTGGAGTTATTTTGGCGGATAATGTTCTTTTTCACGGAGAAATTTTTAAAAAGCCAATGGATGGTAAGAATGCAAAAGCCATCCAGGCATTTAACGACCATGTAATTGCTGATAAGAGAGTTGAGACAGTATTAATAACCGTGAGAGATGGCTTGTCGCTGATCCGAAAAAAATAGTTTGATGAAACTTAAGACCGGCATATCCATTTTATTGCCCGCCATTATTTTTTCTGCGCAAAGCTCTTTTGCACAGGAGTCCAATATCATACAGTACATTAACACTTACAAATTAATTGCCGTCCAGGAAATGCAACGGACAGGCGTACCTGCATCTATCAAACTGGCGCAGGGTATCCTCGAAACCGAAGCTGGTACGAGCGAGCTGGTAAAAAGATCCAACAACCATTTTGGAATTAAATGCAAAAACAACTGGGATGGAAATCGCGTTTATCATGATGATGATGCAAGGGGAGAATGCTTCAGGGCATATCCTACTGCTGCTGAATCTTACCGTGATCATTCCGATTTTCTGAAAGGCAGTCCACGTTATGCATTTTTATTTCAGCTGGACCCCGAAGATTATAAAGCCTGGGCATACGGACTAAAAAAGGCGGGATATGCCACCAATCCAAAATACACGCAACAACTCATTCAATACATCGAGGATTACGATCTTCAAACTTTTACATTAATTGCGTTGGGTAAGAAGCCCTGGTCAGACACTGCAGAATTTGTCGTCAACAATCAAAACGATCCCAATCAATCAGGATTTTCAAGTGTAGCGCCCATCGAGGTCCATCCTGGTGAAAATGGTTCACAGGAAGACAGTGCAGTTGCTGTTGATTATCCTCAGGGAGAATTCAGGATCAATGAAACCAAAGTAGTATACGCTCCGGCCGGTTCATCCCTGCTTGCACTTGCTGATCAGTATTCAGTCAAATACAAACATATTCTTGAATTCAACGAATTGCACGATGGTGACGATATTTTGGTAAAGCCTCAGCTTGTTTACATCCAACGAAAGAGAAAGCAGGGTGCAAACGAATTTCATATTGTAAAAAAATATGAATCTGTTTATGATATTGCCCAGGCAGAGGGAATCAGACTCGAAAATCTTCTTTCATATAACATGCTGCAGGAGGGTATGAGACCCGCTGCAGGAGAGAAACTATTCCTCAAAGGATTTGCAGAACAAAGGCCCGCATTGCAAACAACAGTTAATGCTCCGCCGCCTCCTCTGGCAACTAATAATATAACAGCCAAAGATGCAAAGCCAGGCCCGGTAAAACATATTGTTCAAAGCAAAGAGACTCTTTACAGTATTGCCCGAAAATATGATGTGAAAGCAGATCAAATTAGGGAATGGAATAATCTGAATTCTCCCGATCTTAGAATTGGACAGGAATTGCTCATTTATAAAAATTAACCATGCCCACTATTACCGTGCATGATAAGCAGTTTGAACCCTATATATCAGCATCCCAAATTCAGGAAAAAATAAAAGAAATGGCGGCAGCCCTGGATCAGGATTATCAGGGCAAAAACCCATTGTTTATCGCGATCCTCAACGGATCGTTCATGTTTGCTGCCGACCTTTTCAAGGAGCTGAAGGTTGCAGCGGAGATTTGCTTTATTAAGCTTGCTTCATATAAAGGGAGCAAATCTTCCGGTCATGTTATTACTTCTATTGGGTTAGATATTGATTTGTACGGAAGAGACGTTATAATTGTAGAGGATATTATTGATACGGGAAAGACAATGAGTGAATTTTTGCCTCAGCTCCTGCATCAACATCCTGCATCATTGAGCATCTGTGCCCTGTTGCACAAACCGGACGCAGTTCAATTCCCGGTTAAAATTGACTACCTTGGATTCACCATACCAAATAAATTTGTTGTAGGCTACGGTCTGGATTATGATGGCTATGGCAGGAATTTTGGAGAGATCTACCAGCTGGTAGAATAGACAAATTACCATATGATTAGGAACCAAAGTTTGCAAAATCATTGAAATCCAATTAACTTTCAAAAACCAAATGCAGCTTCTCATGAGAAAAGCCGCTTTATTGATGTGGTGGCTTTGCTTTTGTAGTACCATTTCAGCCCAGTACTATCTAAGGGGGGAAGTAAAGGATGAAAAGAATAATCCGCTTCAAAACGTAAAAATCATCCTTCATTCCACAGATCTTCCTTATGCCAGTGGTATTGGCGGTGCTTTCGGGATCATTACAGCAAAGGATTCAGACAGTCTCACTTTTTCGCTTGACGGATACCAGGATATCTCGTTGAGGGCGAAGACTACCCAATATCTAACGGTTGTAATGAAGATGCTGCCATTTACGGCGAGCCTTCAAAAAAAACACTTACTGTCTTTCACAAAAAACTTCCAGGTATTCAGTGAAAAGAAATTTGTCATTGGAGATGAGACCTACAATCCCATTATCGAAAATGATTTTATTAAGACAGAAAGATATCCGGAAACAGGTTTGGCTCTCAATGTTGATCGGGCTTCCTATAGTAATATCCGCAGGTTCCTTAACATGGCAAGCCAGGTTCCTGAGGATGCGGTAAGAATTGAGGAAATGCTCAATTATTTCAACTTTAATTATACCCCACCCAAAAACGACAGCATATTCAGCGTGGTTTCACAATTGACTTCCTGTCCCTGGAATCCTGATAATGAGTTATTGTATGTGCAGGTATGTTCCAAAAAAATAAATCTTGAAAGCGTTCCACCCAGCAATTTGGTTTTTTTGATAGATGTATCCGGGTCAATGGATATGCCCAACCGGCTTCCACTTTTGAAATCAGCATTTCGCAAACTGGTTGAAAACCTTCGTCCCGTTGACACAGTTTCCATCGTGGTTTACGGTGGAGTAGTTGGGGTGATGTTGCAACCAACAAGCGGTAACCAAAAAGAAAAAATCCTGGAAGCCATTGAAGATTTAAATGCGGGTGGATTTACTCCGGGTGAAGCCGGGATCAGGCAGGCTTACCGGCTGGCTCAAAGCAAATTTATCAAGGGGGGTAACAACAGGGTTATCCTGGCAACCGACGGTGATTTCAATGTTGGGCAAACCGGAGAACAGGACCTTGAAGAGCTCATCATTCATATGAAGCAAAGTGGAATTTATCTCACCTGCCTTGGAGTAGGAATGGGTAACTATAAAGATTCTAAAATAGAAGTGCTCGCAAAAAAAGGGAACGGAAATTTTGCTTACCTGGATGATGAACGCGAAGGCGAAAAAGTCCTTGTAAAAGAATTGACTCAAACGCTTTATGCTGTGGCAGATGATGTTTATATGAATGTAACCTTTAACCCTAAACTGGTTCAGGAATATCGACTCATTGGATTTGATAATAAAAAAAGTGCCCTTTCAGATTCCAGCAGTACGCTCGAAGGCGGGGAAGTTGGTTCGGGACATTCCCTTATGGCTGTATTTGAAATTGTACCCACAAACAGAAATGTAAACTCTGTGGGAGATCAATGGGTTAAAGAGAAAGTTGGAACCGTAAAAATCCATTATAGTAAACCTGGTGAAAAACTGGCGAGAAATCATTATTATGATTGTCCGTTTAATTACTCGGACCTGGATTCTTCTGATAAATATCTTCGCTTTACTGCTGCCGTATGCATGTTTGGAGGCCTGTTAAGAGATTCTCCATTTCTAAAAAATACGAGTTGGGATGATGTTTTGAATCTTGCCAAAGAATCTATAGATGAAACGAATCCGCTTCAAAAGGAATTCCTGGATCTGGTAACAAAGGCCAAGAAAATCTATGGCGTAAAAAAGAAGAAAAAGACACCCGAAAAAACAGGTAATTAATTGTTTTTTAATGCTGATTTCAAAGAGCGCCTTCCATCCTAAATCAACCCATCTTCATGGAGTTTCACTTATATTTGTCCAATAACCACACCTGAATGATCATAACCGACGAAATAGTAGAAAAGGTGGCACATCTTGCCAAACTGGAATTCAATAAAGAGGAAAAAGAATCCATCAAGCAGGACCTGCAAAAAATGATCAGTTTTGTTGAGAAGCTCAACGAACTGGATACAACAAACGTGGTTCCCCAGATTCATATGAGTGAAGAAGTGAATGTGCTAAGGGAAGATGAAATTAAAGGTTCCGTTAGCAGGGCAGAGGCACTTAAGAATGCGCCGTCTGCAGATGAGAATTTCTTTAAAGTACCTAAAGTGATTGTAAAGGAATAGAAAAGCCGATCGCAAAAACCATTGAAATAATTGAGATCAGTACCAAAATAAAGAAAGAGGAAACTAAATTATGGCACAATCGATCATACATCTTGAGAATATCCAGAAAAGTTATTTTATGGGCAGGCAGGAATTGCAGGTATTGAAAGGGATCTCCCTCGATATTCAAAAAAATGAATACGTAGCCCTGATGGGGCCTTCCGGTTCCGGTAAAAGTACCCTGATGAATATTTTGGGATGTCTTGATTCTCCCACGAATGGAAATTATTTTCTGAATGGACATCTCGTGAGTGAAATGGCCGATAATAATTTGGCTGACGTAAGAAATAAAGAAATTGGATTCGTTTTCCAACAGTTTAACCTGCTTCCAAGATTGAGCGCCGCAGAAAATGTGGCTTTGCCATTGATCTATTCAGGAATCGCCCGGAAACAAAGAATGGAAATGGCTATGGACGTTTTGAAAAAAGTGGACCTCGTTGAAAGAAGTCATCACCGCCCCAATGAATTGAGTGGAGGGCAGTGTCAGCGTGTGGCAATTGCCAGGGCTCTTGTAAATAATCCATCATTAATTCTTGCTGACGAACCTACAGGAAACCTTGACTCAAAAACTTCTTACGAAATCATGGATATCTTCTCCAAAATCCAGGAAGCAGGAAATACCATCGTACTTGTTACACACGAAGAAGATATCGCCAATTATGCAAAACGTATTGTGAGGTTGAGGGACGGTGTAATTGAATCAGACAAAAGAAAGTCTGAAGTACCCGTTCATGCCTGATTAACCGAATCATTGAAATACTTTCTCTTCATTTTTTGGGCATTTAGTGCTCACGCCACGCAATCCCAAACGGTAATACTATATCATCTCTAGCCCCGTAGACAATTTGTTAAGAGAATTCCCAATCGCTCCAAATCTAATCGGCTGATATCTTTGTAATATTATTGTTGCAAAATTATTTCTGAAAAATGTCTACCAAGATATATACTAAAACTGGCGATAAGGGTACAACCTCTTTGATAGGAGGAACAAAAGTTCCCAAATCAGATTTGCGCATCGAAGCTTATGGAAATGTAGATGAACTCAACTCTTTTATAGGCTATTGCAGGGATGTTTTGTTGGATGAAAAACTACGGGAACTATTGAAGGAAATTCAGGACAGGCTTTTTACTATTGGCTCAGCGCTCGCCTGTGATCCGGAAAAAGAACCAAAGCTTAGAATACCTGATTTAAAAGAATCGGATGTGACCCTGCTGGAAAATGAAATAGACAGGATGAATGATGGTATTCCGCCCATGAAGAGTTTCGTTTTGCCTGGCGGGCATACAACCATTTCGTTTTTGCACATTACCCGTTGCGTTTGTAGGCGCACCGAAAGATCAGTAGTACGATTATCTAAAGAAGAAAGTGAAATTGAACCTCTTATTATAAAATATCTCAACCGCCTGAGTGATTATCTTTTCGTTTTAGCCCGATATACAGCTTACTCCATGAAAGTTGAAGAAATTCCATGGAAACCCCGTGTGTAATTATCTGTTGAAAATTGTATTTTCAACAACATGAAGGCCATCATAATAGCTTTCCTTCTCTTCATTTCAATTTCTGGTATAGCACAATTTGCCGACAAAGCTTCATCATTAGTTTTTTACAAGCTGAGTGAGCAGGATGGATTATCGGACGACCAGGCCAATTGTTTTTTCCAGGACTCGCGGGGCTTTGTTTGGATAGGAACAATGGATGGTTTGAATTTATATGATGGATCTGTTTTTAAAATTTTCAAAACAAGAAATCGGTCATCAACTGAACTGGCCGATAATAATATTTCGGCAGTTGCGGAAGATAAGCTTCATCGCATCTGGATTGCTACAATTGGTGGTTTGAGTATGTACGACCCGCAGGCAGATAGTTTGCATACATGGCGGGTTGAGCAATCACACCACGATAATAATTACATGAAAGATGTAAAAGTAGATGCTGCAGGTAGAATTTGGGTGGCATCATATAATGGCCTGCACCTTTTTGATCCGGTTACGCAGAAATTCACTACATATCGAATCGGGCTTGCAAACGGACAAACCACTCCCGGGACGAACAGGTTCAATAATATTTTTTTTGATAGTAAAGGCCGATTCTGGCTCTGCACATTCAATGGACTCTGGCAATTTTTTCCTGATGAAGGAAGGTTCAGCCGAATTGAGGCAACGGACAAGATGGAACCTGCGAGTAATTTTGTGAGCTCCATCTTTGAAGATCACGTAGGAAGAATCTGGCTGGGCTTTTGGGATACCGGTTTGCGTTTGTTCGACCCCGTTAGTAAAACCATTTCAAATCCATTTGATCAGGCCAATGCTCCTAAAAATGTCATCAGCATTACGGAAATAAAAGACATTAGTGGAGAATATCATTTGCTTTGCAGCAATCAGCTGGCGGAGCTGGATCCAGACTCCAAAAAATTCTGGAATATTAATTTCAGCGAGCAGGAAAAAGAGAATTTTGGAGTGATGGTTCTCTATACTTCAAAGGATCATTTGTTGTGGATGGCCACTAATCAGGGTATACGTATTATGGATCCTTCCAGGCAGGTATTTCGGCATTTTCAACTTTCAAACACACAAATATCTAACCAGGGAGTGTCGATGCTCCAGAAGGGCACCGGAATATATGTTGGTGGCCATCGGGAATATTTTCTTCGTTTATATGACTCTGCATTTAATCTCAAAAAAATAATTCTACCGAATTTTGAAATCATTGACAACGGGCAAAAACATTTCCCTGCATTACTGAATATGGTTCGTGAAGACGTTCACCATATTTGGTTATGTACTGAAGACGGCTTGTTGTATTACGACGAACAAACGGGAACTTATAAGTTAATGCAAATACCTGCAGCAGATAGTTTGCCCCGTACCCGCAATTTCTTCAACAACATGTTTATAGATTCCAAAGGAAATCACTGGATATTTCCATGGAGAACGGGCATTTGGCAGGTTGATATGTCTGCTGGAAAACTCAAAAAAATCTTTGGGGGATTTACCAAAGAAAATAATGTTCCTAAAAATCTATTGATAGCTGCCGCAGCAGAAGATAATTCGGGAAATATATGGTTCGCCGATCTGGATGAAGGATTATTAAGGTATGATCATCTGACTCAAAAATTTTCAAAGCCCCTTGAAAAGCAATTTGGAGGCAGATATAGTTTGTCAAATCTCCATATTGAAGGCGGAGCCATTTGGGGTGTAATTAAAGGAATAGTTTTTCGATACAATGGTAGCGATGAAAAATTGGAAACCTGGAAAATTCCAAATGAGTTTGACAAAGACGTTTACGGATTTTGCAGCGATCACTCGGGGCATCTTTGGATTACAACCAGGAGTGGTTTATTGTATTTTGGTGAAGAAACCCACAGCTTCAAACGTTTTGGCGAAAATGACGGGCTAAAAGAAAATGTGATGTCGGGAACTTTGATTGCCACAAGGGAAGGACAACTGGTTTATGCCGGGGGGAATTATATTACCCGATTCAATCCCAATCAGCTATTGCATACTTCAACTCCACCTGCAGTAATGATTACCGGAATTTCTTCAATGAATAATCCCCTGCAAATAAAAAATTCCGGGGGCATTAAATCAATTGACCTGAACTACAAATACAACAATTTTACTTTCAAATGGGCCGTTCAAAATTATAGCAATCCTTTGCAAAATCAGTATTACTGCAAATTGGATGGAGTAGACAAAGAATGGAAATATGTTGGCCATATAGGTGAGGCCCAGTACGCAAGTCTGCAACCCGGGCACTATACATTCAGAGTAAAGGGTGCTACGAGCGATGGAATAATGAATGAGAAAGGCGATTTTGTTATTGTAATTATTGAAAGTCCGTTTTGGAAAACCTGGTGGTTCATCATGTGTGTTGCATTTGGTGCCATTGCGATTATTTATTCTATTTATAAGTACCGATTGAATGAAGCATTGAAATTGGAAAAACTTCGGTCCAGGATTTCAACGGATCTCCATGACGATATAGGTTCAACGCTTAGCTCAATTTCCATACTTAGTGACATGGCTATGCGGGAAAGAAACGGCAATTCAGTTAGCATGATGAAAGAGATTAAAGATAATTCTGTTGACCTCATGGAGAAAATGGATGATATAGTTTGGAGCATCAATCCAAAAAATGACAGCCTCGAGAATTTATTAATCCGCATCAGAAGGTTTGCAGCAAAACTTTTTGAAGCAAAAGGAATCGATTATGATATCGATATCCAGGAAAATATGGATCGCATCAGGTTATCGATGGAATCGAGGCAGCACATTTATTTAATCATGAAAGAAGCTATCAATAACCTTGTGAAATATTCAGGTTGCGATAAAGCTTCAATTAAAGTTTCAGTGGTTCATTCATCGCTGAATGTGGAGATAACTGATAACGGAGCAGGCTTTGAATTATCCGAAAGTAAATCTGGCAATGGAATTATGAGTATGCAAAGCAGGGCCGAAAAAATGAATGCGAATCTTAAAATAAGTTCTATTCACGAAAAAGGGACAGCCATACACCTTCAGGTAAAAATCAAATAAACATCTGATTGCTCACTGAAAAATAAATCCGGAAATTGAGAAGTATTTTTTGAAGAGTATCTATGATCAAAGTTGCCATCATTGAGGATAACACTGCGCTGCGAAACAGCCTCACAAACCTGTTCAACAATGCTCCGGGCATGACCTGCGTTGTTTCCCTGAATAATCTAATGAATGTCGTTTCCGATCTAAATAAAGCCAAACCTGATATTGTACTAATGGATATCGGTCTTCCTAATATATCCGGCATCGAAGGTGTTCGAACCGTAAAATTAAATTTTCCTCAAATGCAGGTACTCATGTTCACTGTATTTGAAGATGATGAAAAAATTTTCGATGCCATTCGCGCCGGAGCTTCCGGGTATCTTCTAAAAAAAACTCCTCCCGAAGAAATTATCACCTGCGTGCAGGAACTCTACGAAGGTGGAGCGCCTATGACGCCAAGCATTGCGAGAAAAGTAATCCATGCATTTCAAAACCAATCTACCGAATCCGTTGATCAGTATCAACTAACTGCACGTGAAAAGGAAATTCTTTATTCGTTGGTAGATGGTTTGAGTTATAAAAAGACTGCAGAAAAATATTTTGTGAGTATTTCCACTGTCCGAACACACATTTGTAATATCTACCAAAAACTCCACGTGAACTCAAAGGCAGAAGCAGTAGCCAAGGTCCTTAAAGGTAAATTCTAAGCTTTCTCCCGGTTAAAATAGGATGTTTATCCGATTGACAGGGCGCTGTCAAATTTATTGTTTTGCTATAGTAAAATGGACCTATATGACTAAGAATATTTTCATGCTTGCAACTTCATTATTTCTTTTTCAATTTTCACAGTCCCAGGGAATCCTAAACAGGGTTAAAAATAAGGTGACAGACAAAGGAAATCAGAAAGTGGACAATGCTACAGACAAGGCCCTGGACAAAGCAGATGATGCTACCAGGAAGCAGGGTACTGCGTCAACCGAACAAACTAATTCGAATCCAGGTACAAATACTTCCTCAACAACGAACGCAACAAATACTGAGGGTCCTTCCATAAAGTCCTACCAGAACTATGATTTTATTCCCGGTGACAAAATATTATTTGAAGACAATTTCTCGCAGGAGCAGGATGGTGAATTCCCATCGCAATGGGAATTGGAAGCAGGTCAGGCTGTAATGAATAAATTAAATGGGGAGCCGGCTTTTTATTTAACAGAAGGCAATTACGTAAGAGTATCTCCGAGAATAAAACAAAAGCCGTATTTAACCGATCCGTTTACAGTTGAGTTTGATTATTACATCAAAGACGGAGGACAATACGGCGCTTTAGTACTATTCAAAGCAGGTGAAGACAAAGAAGTTGATATTCATTTCAATGAAAATGGAGAAGTTTCCACCTCAAATTTTGATAAGGATTTCAGTGCAGAATATCCCGACAGGGATAACAACAATTTCTATGGGAAATGGCACCATGCTGCCATGATTTATAAAAATGGTCAGATTAAATGCTACCTGGATCAATATAGAATTCTTGTAATGCCCAATACGAATGTGAAACCTTATACGCTGGAAATAGGAGGAATCGGATCACAGGATGCCCCAATCATTTTCAAAAATGTTCGAATCGCATCGGGAGGCGGAGCTAATATGATTGGAAAGAAATTTACTGATGCAAAGATTGTTACCCACGGAATCAATTTTGATGTTGACAAAGCTACCATCAGGCCTGAAAGTATGGGAACACTAAATATGATTGTTCAGGTGATGAAAGATAATCCTGAAATTAAATTTGAAATTGATGGACATACCGATAATTCCGGAACAACTGCACATAATCTTGAATTATCACAGCATAGGGCAGATGCAGTTAAAACACAACTTATTTCGATGGGTGTTGATGCTTCAAGACTGAGTTCAAAAGGTTTTGGTGATACTAAACCTATTGCCCCGAACGAAAATGCAGATGGTAAGGCAAATAACCGCCGGGTTGAGTTTGTAAAACAACAATAAATCAACCCTCGTTTCAACCCTAAATTTCTCAATCTGCCCATGAGAAAAATTCTGTTCATCCTTTGTATGTTCCTCGCTGCAGGTTTCTCAAGAAGCCTGCGTGCACAATCCACTGAATGTAAAGAATACCCGGCTGATTGCCCGGCCACTGAAAGCATTGAATCCTGCCAGGATAGCATTCGTTGTGATTACTTATTGCCGCAGGAATTTACCGCTGCTCACAAGGCAAAATCCACCGTCAAAAAAATGATGGAGCAAATTGCAGCACAAAAAAGCTGGCAGGTGTATGAGCTTGATGAAATGAATGGGCAGGGTCATTGGTATGATGACGCTCATTTACAGCCCGTACCCTATTCCAAAAGACCGCCTTCGGCTTTTAATATAAGTTTCATTTTTATCGTAAGTCAGGACTCGCTCGATGCCTGGAGATCATGGATCGTCAATGTTCAGCATGCAGCAGCAGATAACAATGCTGAAAATTTCAAACAGGTCTCTTCAGGATTGGAGAATAATTCCACTTACAAAACGTATTTCGATTCTTCAATGTATTACGCCAACCTGCAGGGGGAATATCTTACTCAACATATGTCGGAGTACCAGGCTGCATTGCAATCAAATGATACAAAGGCGTTAAAGAAACATGAGGAGGACATGAAAAAATTCCAATCGAAGATTAATTATTATACCGGTAAGGCAAATGCTACACGGGACAAAGCATATGCCTCAGCCGGCAATCAATATGAAAGCGATAGAAATGACTGGAAGACAAAAATTATTCACTATCGCGAAGCAAGTATTTTATATGTGAAGTTTGAATTCAATTTGAATGTTGCAGAAGCCTATGGTACGTCAGCAGATCCTGGAAATGCAGATGATATCAACCATAATGCGAAACCTGTTAATGTTCCCAATGCAGTCATGGCAAATATATATCATAATAAAAAGGGCGAAGGGAAACTTGAAGCTGCGCCAAATTTCGCGCTGATCCTGTTTGGCGGGTGGCAAAGCCAATTTTCTGAAGGATATACCCATCATGCAAATTTTATGATGAACCGGGAAAATACCGATGTTGTGAGTGTTAAGAAAATTCCCTGCGACAAAATTCAAACAATTTCTCTCAGGCTGGAAGGGAGTAATATCCACATGAATGAGTTTCTACATTTTCTGGATACGGGAAAGATCTATGGAATGATTGTGCATTGAAAAACTCTCTAAAAAGATTTTTTTACAACTATGATAAGATTTAGTTACGGCAAAATCATTTTGCCTCTTTGTTGTGCCATTTTCCTCCAATCTGTTGCTATTTCCCAACAGCAGCCAGATATGAACATGATAAAGCAAAAAATGAAAGAAGCGCAGGAAAAGCTCGATGCTTTAAAAAAATCGAATCCAGCTTTGTCGCGAGTGAAGCTTCCTGATGTTGGGGAGCAGCAAAAATCTATGGATGCTGGAGTGAAACAAATGCAGAACATTCAATCGCAGCGACAACAACAACGAAACCAATTTTTACCGAAACCCCAAGATGGCCAAAATGCAAATAATATTGTTTCTGTTGCAGCCAAACAAGTTGTATTGATGGCCCAGAAACATTTAGCCATTGATGTTACCAACCTGGATCCAATTGTAAAGTCGGAATTAGACAAACTGATTGCAGATTCAACTATTAACCTTGCTGGTACAGGAATTATGCTGATGGGAAATGGTTTACCAAAAGCTACTGGCGGATATTTGATATGCAAAGACGTGATCAAAAACCCCAATAGTGTTTGGGCCATAAATGATCTTGGTATTTTGTATCGGGATGACAAAAAGTATACTGAAGCCATCCAGTGTTTTCAGTATGCCGAAAAATTGAATGACTCTTCAATAATTATTAAAGGCAATTTAGGTTGGACTATTTCTTATTATGGCGATTTCAATAAGGCAAAGGAATATTTTAATAAGGCACTTGCAATAGATCCAAATTATAGTAGTGCACTCGAAGGACTTGCTACCATTGCATTTCAGCAGGGGGATATTGGTGCTTTGTTCCAGTGTCTCGCCAAACAAATCAAATACATGGGGGGAGGAGGAAGCGGACCATCTTCAGATTTCGTTAATCTCTGTGATGATGTTAAAATGGATCAAAAGATGCAGAATATGGGTAAAAACCAGGGCAAACCAATTGACGATCATGCTTATGACAATAATGGCGATGAGGATCAACAGGATCCCCCGGCCACTGCGGATGATAACCCAATAGAATACCCGAAATTCAAGCCATCTTTTGCAAACGATGTTTGGGACCTGGTAGACATTGCTATACAGCAAAGATTTCAGAAGGATATTAAAAATATGCAGGATGAAATGGCGGAACGTGAGGGCAATCTGAAAGCCATGCTCTCAAATATTCCTGTATTGCATCCGCGACCATATATGAATGATTATGGCGAGCGAATAGTGCCATACAGCTATGAAAAATGGTATAATTTATTTCATGATGTCCACGAACTTTTCCGGGAGCATGTTGCTGATATCATAACTGATTGTGATAATGAAATGCATAAAGAATTGATGCAATTGCCAAATCGGGAGCAGGATCTGTTAAAAGGGTATATTGATGCATTGAAACCCTGCGATGGAGATGAAAAGTGTGTGGAACGTGTGAATTGTTCATGGGTTCCTAAGATGCATGCTTCAAACAATGGAGACTTAAATGTGATTGCAAATATTTGGAATAAGTACTATGATAAAATACTCAACGAAATTGATTCGTATAAGCAATCTTCTTCGCCGTTTATAAAAAGGGTGCATCAACCAGACTGGAATAAATATATGAATGAAGTGAGGCAGGTTGATGCCAGGGTTGCAGTCTTAAGTATGTATACAAGGTGGTTGAATTCTGAATTTGTACTTTATAGTGCTGCTGCTACTATTACTATTTCAAAAAACGCCAAAGTGGATTGCAGGGTTGAGATGGGAATGATGGACGCAGGTGTGGATCCTTTTTCTAAGAAGCCAAAAAAGCTCAAAACTTTTGCGGGTCCATGCTACACCGAGCCAACCGATATTCCGATGGGTCCATTGCACTTTGAAAATAATTGCGATCGTACCAGGCTCACACTTACCATAAAAAATGCAAAGATTTACGGCGAGAAAGTTTATAGCAAAAAATTTAAGGAAGATGATTATTTTAAAACAGGTATGTCTGTAGCAATAGAGCAAAAATTTTCATATGAACAGGAGTCGGGTCCGTTAAAAGGAAATATTGAGGCTAAACTTGCTGCAGAGGCAGGTATATATTACAAGTTCGATAGTGAAGGAAATCTTTCCGCAAAAGGAGCCGATGTAGAATTAGAAGCCAGTTTGAGTGGAGGAGTGAATACCGGGAATAGTAAAATAGATCAATACAATCCCATGAATTTTGAAAGAGGAATTAAAGTGAATTATAATGTGGAAGCGGCTGTGGGACCTGATGGTAATTATGGCGCCTGGAATTCTACATTGAGTGCAGAAAAAATCTCAAAATAATTTTTCAGGATTCCATTCTTCCATCCTTCATATGAAGAATTCTGTCGCTCATTTTAGCCAGTTCTTCGTTGTGAGTCACTATTAAAAAAGTCTGTTGAAATTTATCTCGAAGATGGAAGAAGAGTTCATGCAGGTCCCTGGCGTTATGTGAATCGAGATTCCCTGTGGGTTCATCGGCAAAGACAATATCAGGATTATTGATAAGTGCCCTGGCCACGGCCACACGCTGCTGTTCTCCACCAGATAGCGCGCCCGGTTTGTTTTCAACCCGCTCTTTAAGGCCCAGGATCTCCAGTAGTTCTATAGCTTTTTCTTCTACATCTTTCTTCTTTTTTCCAGCAAGCCATCCTGGGATAGAAACGTTTTCAAGTGCAGTAAATTCCGGCAGCAGGTGGTGGAATTGAAACACAAAACCCATGTGAATATTCCGGAATCCTGCCAGTTTTTTCCCTTTCAATTGATCAATTCTCCTATTGTGTAGAATAATTTCACCACTGTCCGGGCTGTCAAGGGTCCCCAAAATGTGCAATAATGTGCTTTTGCCAGCGCCGGACGAACCGACAATACTAACGATTTCTCCTTTGTTAATTTGCAGGCTCACTCCCTTTAGTACCTGCAGATTTCCATAAGATTTAGAGAGATTTTGTGCTTCCAACATTAATGGGAACTTTTCGAATTATTATTATTTCTTTAAACCTGAAAATTAATCAATAGCATGACACCTAACAAAGTTCGGGCAATAATTTAAATAGGACCTCGTTCAATTCCACAAATTAGATCGTCGAATTTGGAAATTTCGTATGAACCTTTACTTTTGCGGAAAAATTGCCGGGTTATACCCTTGACAACCGACCTGATTTCCGGCTTTAATGATCTAAATAAATATCAGTATAAATTAAAAAGGATCTACGATGTTTTGGACTCTTGAATTGGCATCCTATCTCGAAGACGCTCCGTGGCCCGCAACTAAAGATGAATTGATTGATTATGCAATCCGCAGCGGCGCGCCTATAGAAGTAATAGAAAATTTGCAGGAACTGGAAGATGAAGGAGAGATATATGAGGGAATTGATGATATATGGCCCGACTATCCTTCTCAGGAAGATTTCTTCTTTAATGAGGATGAATATTAATATAAACAGGCTATCTCACCGTTCTAAAAGTTGTCCTGATCAATAAACCTTTAGGCTCTTACTACTAAATTGTAATCTCAATTCTGTTTTGTTCCGGGTCCAGGATCACAGATTCATAATATCCATCACCAGTTTGACGCGGACCATCTACAACTTCATATCCATCTTGTCTTAATCTATCAGTAAGTGCGTCTACATTTTCACGACTGCCAACAGAAATGGCAAAGTGAATCAATCCCATTGATTGCGAATACACGTCATTTGTCGAATCAGGAATAGTCGGCATTTTCATTATTTCCAATCTTGCACCGTCGTCAAACTTCAAAAAATAAGATTCAAATAATTTTTTGGGATTAGAATATTTCTCGTTTGCAATGGCACCGAAATAAGTTGTGTAAAAATCTTTCATTGCTTCAAGATTTCTCACCCACATGGCAATATGTTCGATCTTCATATATGACTAAGAATTTCGGCCGGCAGGAACCCTTCAACCTCCTTTTCTAGCTAAAGTCTTCCGGGCTTGCGAGGGCGACTTCTGCTATTTCTCCATTTGATTGATTACTTCAGCGGTTACGCCAGTATACGAAAATCCTCCGTCGTGAAACAGGTTTTGCATCGTAACCATGCGGGTGTAGTCGCTAAACATGACGGCAATATAATTGGCGCAATCTTCAGAAG
Source organism: Bacteroidota bacterium (assembly GCA_003175935.1). GTDB lineage: Bacteria > Bacteroidota > Bacteroidia > Chitinophagales > Chitinophagaceae > PSRI01. Next base: position 15,526 of record PSRI01000176.1, on the reverse strand, counting down.
ATGCATTTCCGAGAGGACTCATTTTTTCTGCATATGTAATAAATCCGTCAAATCCTTTTACTCCACTTCCTGCGGTTGTGCGTGTGGGTGATTGGGAGATGGTATTCACTCTCACTTTTTTCTTAAGTGCATAATGATATCCGAAACTCCTGGTTACGCTTTCAAGAAGTGATTTTGCATCAGCCATTTCGTTATAGTCAGGAAAAACTCTTTGTGCCGCAATATATGTGAGAGCCACAACACTTGCCCATTCATTGAGTGCATCAAGATCCCATGCAGTCCTTAAAACGCGATGGAGAGACATTGCAGAAATATCAAGTGTTTTTTGATTGAATCCATAATCGATTTCAGTATAGCTCTTTCCCTTTCTCATGTTCAAACTCATTCCAATCGAATGCAATACAAAATCAATCTTTCCGCCAAAATGTTTCATGGACTCTTCAAAAAGCTTTTTCAAATCATCCATATTCGTAACATCGGCACCAATAACCGGCGCTTTCACAGCTTCTGCCAGTTTATTTATTTCACCCATTCGTAAGGCAACGGGTGCATTAGTAAGAACAATTTGTGCTCCTTCCTCGTGACATTTCAGCGCTGTTTTCCAGGCGATGGATTTTTCATCCAGCGCGCCAAAAATAATTCCTTTCTTACCCTTTAAAAGTGCATTCGACATAACTGAGTGATTTTTGGTAAAAGTAATAGTTTCTCAAAAGAGATGTGCCTTGAATTTTAGCAGCACAAAGGTGAATAAAAAAGTCAAAACAAATACAGATAATAAATTGGCAAGTAAAAACAATATCAGATGTCCAAAGGACTTACGCGGATTGATTTTAGTTTTTAAAAAGGATTGAACAAAATAGGCAAGTGTGGTAATTACTCCCAGAAATAATAGAATCTTCATCTAATTTCAAATTCTGTTAGAGATTCAAATCATTAACCTTCGAGAAGTTCCCTGGCATTTTCTATAGCTGCAACACCGGGTTTTTCGCCTCCAAGCATTTTTGCTATTGTTTCTACCCTTTCTGCATCTGCAAGTCTTCTGATATGGGTTCTCACTCTTCCTAAAGATTCTTTTTTGTATACATAAAAATGTGCGTCCGCGCGGGCTGCAATTTGTGGTTGATGTGTAATGGAGATTACCTGGTGCGACTGTCCCAATTCTTTCATAATAATTCCCACCTGTTTTGCAGCTTCACCACTAATTCCAGTATCAATTTCATCGAAGATTAAAGTAGGTAAGTGGATGGATCTCGCGACAAGAGATTTAATAATAAGCATGAGCCTGCTCAATTCACCTCCGCTGGCCACTTTAGATATAGGTTCGAAGCGACTACTTTTATTGGCATCAAACAAAAATTCAATTTTATCTGCGCCAAGTATATTCGGTGAGGTAGCAGTCAGCTCAACTTTGAGTCTTGCATTCGGCATGCCAACCTGAACCAGTAGCCGATTTACATTTTCCTCGAAGGGCTTAATCTGTCTGGTTCTTTTTTGGGTGAGAACTGATGACTGCTTAAGCATATTTTCCCTGCTTAGAGACATTTTAGTTTCGAGGCTGGCGATTGTTTCGTCAAGGTGAATAACCCGGTCTAATTTTTCTTCCAGTTCTTTTTTAATAATGAGTAGTTCACCTGTGGTTTTAGCGCCATGTTTCTGAAGTTGTTTGTATCCAAGCGATATTCTTTCATTAACCAGGTCAATTCGTGTAGGGTCATGCTGAATTTCTTCTTCAATAGCCTCAAGTTCTGAAGCGATGTCCTGCAATTCTATTTGGGATGATTGAATTCTTTCTGAAATAGCGTTTATACCTGAATGATAGTTTGCGAAGGAAGCAAGGTGGTGTGCTATCGATTTTAGTTGCCTCAAAATGGATTCTTCGTTGTCTTTTAAATCAAAATTGATTTTTTGCAAACCTGATTTGATTTGCTCGGCATGACTCAGCAATTTCAATTCTGAATCCAGGTCTTCCAGTTCATTCTCTTTCCAGTTTGCCTCTTCCAATTCATCAAGCAGAAACCTGAAATAATCCAATTCTTTATTTGAGTCTGATTGCAATTGTTTTAATCGCTCCAATTCTTTTCTATTCGATTCAAATTCGCTGAAGAACGATTTATATTGTTTCAAAAATTCTTTATTTCCGGCCAGGGCGTCCAAAACTTCAAATTGAAATTCATCATTACCTAATTCGAGACTGTCAAATTGAAGATGAAGATCTACCAGGATGGAGCTAAGTTGTTTCAGTTGGGTAAGTACAACGGGAGTGTCATTTACAAATGCCCTTGATTTTCCGGAAGATGAAATTTCTCTTCTTACAAGAATCTCGTTATCGCCTTCCAAATCATTTTCCCTGAGAAAGCTGTGAATATTATCATCGTCTTTTACCAGGAAACTCGCTTCTACAAAGCATTTACGTTCTTTATCCATGAGTACGCCTGTATCAGCTCTATTGCCGAGAATTAAGCCCAGGGCCCCAACCAGGATACTTTTACCTGCCCCGGTTTCACCAGTAATGATGTTAAGATGATTACCAAAGTCTATTTCGAGATCATCAATAATGGCGTAATTCTGGATATGTAACCTTTGTAGCATGCGATCATTATAATTTTCAAACTCACTTTCAGATAGCATTCAAATTAAGCAAATTCCCAGATTAGATTGAAGGGCAAAGTTGAGATGTGGAGAAAGATTTTTAACTCTTTAAAAAAAATAAAGGGTGCCTTTGGAGCACCCTTATTTATGACTTTAAAGTGGTATTATTTACTTTCCACGCTTTGATAAAGTTCTTCGTCAACTAAAATTCTTCCGCAGTTTTCGCAAACGATGATTTTCTTGCGCTGGCGAATTTCACTTTGACGCTGAGGTGGAATCGCATTAAAGCAACCTCCACAGGCATCTCTAAGAACCGGAACAATCGCAAGACCGTTACGATAGCTCTTACGAATACGCTCATACGAAGTAAGTAAACGTGGATCTACTTTTTCTCTTGCTTCTTCTGCTGTTTTGTTGTAAGCTTTTTCTTCTTTTTCAGTGTCGGCGATAATTTTTTCCAATTCACCTTTCTTGTGTTTCAAAACACCTTCTTTATTCGAAACAGCCTTTTTTGCAGTTTCAAGTAATCTTGCTTTGTCTGCAATCTCTTCGTTAGCGTCTTTAATATGTTTTTCAGCAAGCTTCACTTCCAAAGCCTGCAGTTCCATTTCTTTATTGATCGCTTCAAATTCACGGTTGTTTTTTACGTTGGAACTTTGCTTCTCGTACTTCTTGATCAAACCCTGTGCATCCTTAATCAAATTCTTCTTCTGTTCAATGAATTCCTGGATACCGTTAATTTCTTCTTCCACGCGGGTCTGACGAGCATGCAAACCGGTGATTTCATCTTCAAGGTCGCTCACTTCCATAGGGAGCTCACCTTTCAGAATCTGGATCTCATCCAGCTTGGATTCGATCTTTTGTAAATTAACAAGCGATGAAAGTTTTTCTTCCACTGAAAATTCTTTGACGTTCGCCATATTGGGCCTGTAGTTTATTGATGATGTTAATGATCCGTGTTAGAAATAATACTGTACAGGATTGGTCTGTACCACGGATTTAAGGACGGCAAAGGTATGGAATTTTTCCCTTAAAATATCAATCAAAAGGTCCACTGTGAACTGTTCGCTTTCATAATGACCAATATCAAGCAAAACCAGCTTTCCATCAGCTTCAAAAAATTCATGATACTTGATATCAGAAGAGATGAAAACGTCTGCACCTGCCTTTAAGGCGTTGATTATCAGAAAACTACCTGCTCCCCCGCAAACTGCTACTTTCTTGATGTCTTTTCCCCTTAATGCCGTGTGCCGGATAGCCGCGAGTCTGAATTTGTCTTTAACCAGGGCCAGGAAATCTTTTTCAGATTTTGCTTCTTTTAAATGGCCGATTAAACCCGAACCAAAGCCGGAATGCACATTTTCAAGCCTCAGCAGGTCGTAAGCGGGTTCCTCGTATGGATGTGCTTCTAACATCGCCTTTACCAGTTTATCCTTGCACCATGCAGGAAAAACCACTTCAATTTTAACCTCTTTTTCCTGGTGTTGAACCCCTTTTTCGCCTACATAGGGATTGGTTGTTTCCCCGGCCTTAAAAGTGCCAACTCCTTCAGCGTTAAAACTGCATTCGCTGTAAGCACCAATAAATCCTCCTCCGGCTTCAAACATCGCCCGGCGCACATTGCTTGCATGCTCCGTGGGCACAAAAGTGTAAAGCTTCATGAGTGAATGATCTTTGGGAGCCAACACTTCAATCTGGGATAGTCCCAGCTTACCGGCAATGACGCCGTTAACTCCAGATAGTACATTGTCAAGATTGGTATGAATTGCGTAAATGGCGATATCGTGTTTAATGGATTTAATTACACAACGCTGCACGTAGTTAAAATCCGAGAAGCGTTTTATGCCTTTGAAAATAATCGGATGATGGGAAACAACCAGATTGCATTTTTTTTCAATGGCTTCCTCAATAACTTTTTCAGTACAATCGAGTGTGCATAATACGCCAGTGCAATCCCAATCGCTATTGCCTATGAGCAGTCCCGAATTATCGTAGTCCTCCTGCAATTGCCTGTTGGCAAAAGATTCTAAAACGTTAATGATGTCCTTAATTTTCATATGGAAATCTGAGATATAAATTTAGGTATTACTTTCGGCCCCTGAATAAAATAGAATTTGTCCGCATTTCAAATTTAGGTTCCTGTAAAAATGAAAAAAACAATTATCTGTTTTTTGTTAATGGTCTTCTCTACTCAACTCTTTGCACAGCGCTATCAAAGTGACTGGGACGTATACCTGATGGCATCCGGGAAAAAACCGGTCGCAATTATGGTTGACCTTGGAGTAAAGCCTGCTGCACCAATGGCAGACAGGCCCAATTTAATAATCCTCCATTTATTTTTTAGGGATACAACTTCCGAAGGGATGCCTACAAATGCGGAAATAAAAAATCTCGACAATCTTGAAGAATCTTTTATCTCGCCTGTGGAATCAACTCTTGATGCTGTATACGTTGGACGATATACCAAAGATGGGAAAAGGGATTTTTTCTTTTACACTAACGATACCGTGGGGTACAGAAAAATTTTCGAAGAAAAACTTGGCAGTTTTGCAAAATATGAATGGTCAGCGCTGGCCAAAAAAGATGCTAAATGGAGCGATTATTTTGATGTTCTTTATCCAACTCCGAGAGAATTGGAAAGAATCAAAAACAGAAGGGGAGTTGACAAACTGAAGTCGGAAGGAGATAGACTCACCGAATCAAGAAAAGTTGAACACTGGATTTTTTTTAAATATCCCGAAGACAGAAAAACATATGCTGCACTGGTACAGGATGTAAAATTCGAAGTGATTGGATCTACTGATGAAAAAGGTGTAGATGGTTATCGATACGGGCTACATATTTCCAGGATCGATAAAGTAGACTACAACAGTATCGACAAAGTGAGTTTATATCTTTGGGACCTCGCACTGAAAAACAGGGGCCGCTATGATGGTTGGGAAACCGATGTGGTGAAATAAGGTGCCGGATTTATCTTTGCAACCTAATTTTTTATCCGAAAATTCTATTGAATGCCAACTTATCCTTTGTACGAAGAATATGTAAGTAAGATGCGCAAAATTGCCGATGTTAAACATGCAATGGCCGTTTTGCAATGGGATGAAGAAACATACCTGCCTCCTGATGGTGCTTCTATTCGCGGTCAACAAATGGCAACGCTCAGCGAAATCAGTCACGAACTTTTTGTAGATCAAAAACTGGGCAATCTTCTCAATGAATTACGTTCCGAAAACGGCCTGGTTGAAAAAGAAAAGAAGAATGTTGAATTGACTTCCGAAGACTACAACAAGAACAAAAAATACGAGTCATCATTTGTAAGAAAATTATCTGAGACAACAAGCAGGGCCTATCATGCATGGATAAGCGCCCGAAGAAAACAAAGCTTTGATGAATTTGCGAAGCCGCTTTCTGATCTCGTTGACCTCAAAAGGCAGGAATCAGATATTCTTGGATACAAATCGCATCCTTACGATGCGCACCTCAACGAATTTGAAAAAGGAGCCACAGTAGCGTGGCTGGATTCGGTGTTCAAAGAGATTACAGTTCCACTAAAAGAATTGCTGGATAAGATTACAACTGCAAAGCAGGTGGATGATCAATTCCTCAATCAGCATTTCGACAAAGATGCCCAATGGAAATTTGGATTGGAAATTTTAAAGGATATGGGATTCAATTTTGAATCAGGAAGGCAGGATATTTCCGAACATCCATTTACAACAAGTTTCAATTCGAAAGACGTAAGAATTACAACCCGGATCAATGAAAAGAATTTTACCGGAATGACCTGGAGTTGTATTCACGAAGGCGGCCACGCTCTCTATGAGCAGGGCTTGTCAATTGATGAATATGGATTACCTGCAGGTGAGGCCTGTTCACTGGGAATTCATGAATCTCAAAGTAGGTTGTGGGAAAATAATATCGGCAGAAGCAGGGCATTCATAAGCTTGATTTTGCCCAAACTTCAGCATTATTTTCCTCAGTTGAATGGCATTGAAGTTGATGCATTGTTTAAAGCTATCAACAAAGTTTCTCCCTCGCTCATTAGAACTGAGGCGGATGAGCTGACTTATCATTTTCATGTGATGATTCGATACGAACTGGAAAAGGAATTGATTGCAGGAAATTTACAAACCAATGATATACCGGCTTACTGGAACGATGCCTATCAAAGATATCTTGGAGTAAAAGCTCCGAATGATGCCAGCGGATGCCTGCAGGATATCCATTGGAGCCATGGAAGCTTTGGATATTTCCCAACATATAGTTTGGGAAGCTTTTATGCGGCACAATTTTACTCAGTTATGGAAAAAGAGAATAAATCCCTGGAAATAGAAATTCAACAGGGAGATTTTGCGTTTGTCAACCGTTGGCTCAAATCCAACGTATATAATGCTGGACGATTGGTTACCAGCACTGAGTTATGCAATAAAATTACCATGGAACCGTTAAACCTGAGGTATTTTATCGAATATCTCGAGACGAAATATACGCAGGTGTACGGTTTGAGATAAACGGCACTTTATGAAAAAAGGATACTCACAGTTTATTTACTTATTCGTTTTACTTTTCGGAATCAGCATAGCCCACTGTAAAAAAGCTAAAGAACAGATAGAGAAGAATTATGTCATAAGTGTTATGACCAGTGGACATTGGGTTGTACAGCAATTTACAGAAGCAACAATTGATGAAACTACTGAATTTACACCCTACGAATTTCAATTTACTGCCGACGGAAAAGTATACGGAATAGAAGGAGTGAATCAAACTCCGGGCACCTGGGTCGGTGATGCCTCTGCATTGACGATCCAAACTGATTTCCCGGCAGCGAACGATACGCTTACCAAATTGAACGATACCTGGAAGATCATTGATAGTAGTCCTACCATGGTGAAAGCAAAGCCTACAAATTCGTCTAGAGACGCGTACCTTATGCTCGTCAAAAAATAGTGAGGAATCGCGGAAAATTTTCCTTGCACTGTCTGGATTTGAGTTGATATTCCCCAACTTTTAAGTAGCTGAAAGCGTAATTATATTGGTTAGCCATAGTTTGCATGTTTATTGCTATTGGAGAATTTGCCATATTTGATTTTTGAGGCAAATCTTATTAAACATTCTTTTCAACCGATCATTGAAGAGAGGTTGTTTTGGTAACATATTCTCTTTTAAGGAAGTGCGAATGCATGAGTTGATCAAAATGCGATAGATTTGAATCCAAAAACCAGTGAGCACTTGCGATTTGCTAACTCAAGATCATGCCCTATAAAAGGTGCTTTATTGAAAAGGAAGTCTACCAATACAATCTTGGCGTTATTGTTTGTCCTGTCTGCATCCGCGCAGGTACCCGTAGCGAATTTTACCGCGTCTCCAACTTCTGGATGTGCGCCGCTGGTTGTTTCATTTACCGACCAGTCGACAAACAACCCTAAATTCTGGAACTGGGATTTTGGTAATGGACAACTTTCGAACGCACAGAACCCAATAGCAGTGTATTCCATTCCCGGCACTTATACTGTAACGTTAGTTGTACGAAATCTGGATGGAACTAATGCTACTACAAAGACCAGCTATATAACAGTATTCCCTTCACCCGTTGCGAATTTTAATGCTGATATCACAACAGGATGCAATCCGGTAACTGTGAATTTTACTGATTTATCAACTTCAGCAGCAGGTGCGATAAACAAATGGGAATGGGATTTTGGAGATGGAGGAACTTCTAACCTGCAGAATCCCCAGCATACATATACAGTGAGTGGATATTTTTCTGTATCTCTTAAAGTTACCAGTGTGAACGGTTGTACAGGGATCCATAATGTTTCAAGATATATTCGGGTGGTTTCAGGGATTACACCAGACTTTGAAGCGCCTGTTCCGAATACCTGTAAGCCACCTTTCAATGTAACGATCAATAACCAAACCAGTGGGCCGGGAACACTCAATTATACCTGGGATCTTGGTAATGGAACCACAAGCAATGCGATAAATCCAACTGCGTCTTATCCTGCAGATGGAAATTATACCATCAAACTAACTGCAACGAGTAACCTGGGTTGCATTGACAGCGTATCGAAAACCGTTACTTTAAGTTCACTTAATACTTCTTTTACAAGTGTGGATTCCGCATGTCCCGGCCAGCCAATAGATTTTACAAATACATCTTCCGCAGGCGCGCCGTCACATACCTGGGATTTTGGTGACTTCACGCAATCGGGTGCGCTGAGTCCTATCAAATCATATGGGGGCGTGGGCACCTATATTGTAAAACTGGTAAATCATTTTGCAACCTGTACAGATTCAACTACCAAAACTGTTGTGATCACAAGTACAGTTAGTCCGATTATTACATCGAACACAACCGCAAGTTGTAAGCCACCGCTTACTGTAAATTTTCAAAATAATACAAGTGGCGCTATCAGTTGGTCCTGGAATTTTGGCGACGGAGGAACATCCAATTTACAAAACCCATCACACACTTATACCAGCAACGGGACTTTCGATGTGAGCCTTACTGTTAGAACTGCCGGCGGATGTGAGGGAACAATTACTTTACCAAAGTATATCAAAATTGCTCCTGGTGATGTTGCTGTGACGAACGTACCTTATGGAGGATGTTCGCCTGTAACTTATTCTCCCAGTTTGTCGATTACCCTGCCTGATTCCATCGCTTCATTCAACTGGAATTTTGGCGATGGATTCACAAGCAATTCACCAACGCCCACACATACCTATAATGCGGTTGGACAATACACCCTTGGCCTAACGGTAACGACTACGGGTGGATGTACTATAACGAAAAGTTATCCTGCAGGAGTAAAAGTGGGTACACCTCCTCCGGTTGTTGATTTTACTTCATCGGCAACAACACCATGTACTAACGCCAGCACACAATTCACTAACCTTTCCAGTCCCATTGCCAATGAATTTTACTGGGACTTCGGGGACGGCACTACGTCAACTCTTTCTGATCCTACACATACATTTGCTGATACTGGGACATTCACAATAAAATTTACTGCTTCATATAATGGTTGTGCTACTACAACGGTAAAAACAAATTACATCACAGTATTACCGCCTGTGGCCAAATTCACCAAAAGTGTAAACTGTGCATCTCCTTATACGGTCACATTTACCGACGCATCCATTTTGGCAGCAGGACCCACAACATATTTATGGGATTTTGGAGATGGAACTACTGCGACAGGTCCCGGGCCAGTAGCTCACACTTTTGCATCGGCTGGTAAATTTGGGGTTTCTCTAACTGTTACCAATGGAGTCTGCGTAAATACATTAATCGATTCGATTAGCATTAGTCCACCCGCAGCAGTAATCGTCGCTTCAAAAAATGTGATTTGTAAATACGAGCATATAGTGATCGTGGCAAATGTGGATACGAGCCTGATTAAAACTTTTGTTTGGACAATTGGTGGAGGCCCACCAACGAGCAGGCCGCAAAGTTTTGATACGAGTTTTGCAAACGCTGGAAATTACCCGGTGTCGGTAACTGTTACCGATATTTATGGCTGTTCTTCAACAACGACACTTCCTGGTGGTATTACAGTAAACGGACCTAAGGCTGGATTCAGTCTGGCTTCAAAGGGTGGGTGTTTGAATTCAACGATTGGGTTTAACGATCTCTCTACACCTGCGGGAGGAATTTCGAAATGGACATTCAATTTTGGCGATGGCTCGCAGCAGGACTTTACTGCAGCGCCATACTCGCATCAATATACAAAGGCGGGAATCTACACAGTATTCCTAACGGTTACGGATAATGCAGGATGTACCGATACTGCCTCTATTCCATCTTCTGTAAAAATCACAGTACCCAAAGCTGGTTTCAAAGCTGATGATACGGTATTTTGTCCGGGCGCACCGATGCCATTCACAGACACATCATTTGGGAGTAACCTTACCTATCTCTGGGACTTTGGTGATGGAAATACATCCACACTTCAAAACCCAACCAATACTTATGCCGCAGGAAATACTAATTATACTGTAAAACTTCATATTACTGATGATGTTGGATGTTCCGATTCAGTAACAATGGTTAATTATGCCCAGATACGCAAACCAACTTCGGCATTCACATTCCTGGATACAATGTCGATTTGCAGTATTCTTGAAACTAAGTTTTTCTTTGGCGGCACAGACTACGACACTTTCGAATGGGATTTTGGTGATGGAAGTACCACCATTGCCATGAATCCATCGCACTTCTACAATGCTTACGGCAACTATACGGCAACGTTATATCTATATGGTCATGGCGGTTGTGTCGATTCTTCCAAAAAAGTTGTTTCGCTTATTGATCCTTACACAGCGACAACGCTTACATATAGTCCTATTAACGCGTGCAATCAATTGCTGGTGGATTTTAATGTGGCTACTCCACCAAATACAGTCTTCTCAACATTCTTCGCTGATGGTACAGTTGATTCATCGCAGCAACTGAGCTATCAGCATTTCTATTCTCTGCCTGGTTATTATGTTCCTTTTGTTATTTTGAAAGATAAATATGATTGTCAGGCTGTGATTCAACCGGGCTCCGTGATCCAGGTTTTGGGAGCAATTCCTTTGTATAATATCGATAAGAAAAAATTCTGCGACACAGGAAATGTCTTTATTACAAATTATACAATCACAAACGATCCGATTGTATCGCAGGTTTGGGATTTTGGAGATGGCACTACCTCAAGTGTATTAAATCCATTCCATCATTATACCCAGCCCGGAATGTATACGGTAAATCTGACTGTAAACACTCAGGCAGGTTGTACTTCGTCATTTCTTGATACAGTAAGAGTTCTCAGGACTCCGGTGCCGGTTATTTTAGCGAGCGATACTCTCTGTTTGAATGTGCCGGTGGCATTTAATGGTGCTACTGCGGTTCCAGACACAGCAATTTCATATCATTGGGATTTTGGTAATGGCACTACTTCAACGGATTCAAATAATGTAGTCACCTATACAAAAACTGGTGTTTATACAGTGAAGCTCGACGCCACAAATAGTTTGGGATGTGCAGGCAGTACTCAGGAACCCATGGTAGTTGCACCAAATCCAATTGTAACTGCACAGGACGCAACAATTCCTGTGGGAGGGAGTATACCTATGCCCGTAACCTATAGCAGCGGTGTCACCAATTTTACCTGGAGTCCATCTACAGGGCTAAGCTGTACGGATTGTCCGAATCCAATTGCAAGTCCGACACTCACTACAAAGTATACCATCAATATTATTGACAGCAATTCCTGCGCGGCAGTTGGGAGCCTTACAATTAATGTTATTTGCACCGACAAGAACTATTTTGTTCCGAATACGTTTTCACCTAATGGAGATGGGATGAATGATATTTTCTATCCGAGAGGAAATGGATTGACCAGAGTGCAGGATATGAGAATTTATAACAGGTGGGGTCAATTGATTTTTGAGCGGAAGAATTTTGATGCTAATGATCCTTCCTCAGGCTGGGATGGAAAAATTGGCGGACAAATTGCTGCACCAGATGTTTATGTATATGTAGTGGACTTCGTTTGCTCAAACGGACAAATTGTACCATTCAAGGGAAATGTGATGTTAGTTAGATGATAGATTTTTTATTAAAGAGAATTGAAGAAAAATAAAACCATATTAAGATTCTGCTGCGTAATGCTTGCATTTGCAATTAGTGCTAATGCAATTGGGCAGGATTTACATTTTTCACAATTCTTCGAAGCGCCGCTGGTGCGCAATCCATCTCTTGCCGGGATATTTACCGGAGATTTTCGCGCACAAATGGTTTACAGAAATCAGTGGGGCAGTGTTACGACGCCTTATCAAACAGGATCACTGAATGCAGAATATAAATTTCATGTTGGCAGGGGAGATGATTTTATGACTACGGGCCTGCAAATTCTTTGGGATAAGGCAGGGACTGTTGCACTTACTACGAATCATTTATTGCCAGCTGTAAATTACCACAAATCCTTAAGCGCAGCTCACAACACTTATTTGTCGCTGGGCTTTATGGGTGGTATTGTGGACAGGCATTTGGATCGTTCCAAAGTAACTACGAACAATCAATTTGATGGATTCAGCTATAATGGTTCACTCCCTGATGGAGAAACTTTTGATGCAGGGTATAATTATTTTGATGCGAGTGTGGGAATGAGTTTGAATTCTTCCATCGGAAATAATGATAACAATAATTTTTTCGTTGGCGTAGCCTATCACCATTTCAATAAGCCCCTCAATTCGTTTTACCACGATCTGCAGCATTTGCCGAAATGGGTTTTCTCAGGTGGTTTGAGAACCACTATTGGAGATTACTCCTATGTGACGGTTCAGGGCGACTGGAGCGAACAGGGGCCGTACCGGGAAGTAATAGGGGGAGCAACTTTCTCGAGAAAAGTTGGTGACGATGCTGATCCGCAATATACGGTTAGTCTTGGGGGTTACCTGCGTTGGAAGGATGCATTTATTCCTGTTGTAAAACTTGACTACAATCCATTTTCGATTGCATTTAGTTATGATATGAACATATCTACCTTAAGAACCGCCAGCCAGGGGCAGGGCGGATTTGAAATATCCGTCACCTATATCTCATTCTTTGACAGAGATAACAGTACGCGTGAAAAAGTGCGTTGTCCGAGATTTTAGTGAAATTATTTTTCTTCGGGATTCATGACTTTATAAACCACTCCGGCAAGTAATCCTCCTCCTAAATTTCCAACAAGGTAGATCCAGATAGTGGTCCAGCTAAAATCTCCCAGTAATGTTTTTCCAAGAGCGACCGCAGGATTAAAAGCTCCTCCGGAAATTCCTCCGACGGCATATGCCATGGCAAGAACTGTGAATCCAATTGCTACGCCGTAGTAACTATTACCTGCATTTTTTGTACTGGTGGCAACATTCAGTACTACAGTAACAAGTGCAAATGTTCCAATGATTTCTGCCGTAAGACTTCTTGCCGTATCCAAACCTTCATTACCAGAGCCGCCGCCGCCAAGTAAATACCTTGCAGCATAAGCTGCAATTGCTGCGCCGATAATCTGGCTTACCCAATATTTTACCGTCTCTGCCATATTCGCTCTGCCTCTGATCATGACGCCAAAGCTTACGGCAGGATTATAATGTGCTCCTGAAATATGTCCACCCGCGTAAATCATAACCATCAATACTGAACCAATTGCGATTGGAGCCAGTGCTCCTGCACCTGCGCCCGCAGGAGATGTAGTCATACAAACTGTAAATACTAAAAAGAAAGTGCCGAGTACTTCAGTGATATACTTGTTCATATGCAGCAATTTTGATTTAGGAATTATTTGGAAAGAACTTTGAAAATGTATTTGGCAATTCGGAACAAAGCTGCCTAATTTTGATCAAATTTCAAACTATGAAAATTGAAGTAGGACAGCAGGCTCCGGATTTTTCATTATTCAATACAGAAAAGAATAAGGTAACACTTTCTGATTTTAAAGGAAAAAATGTACTTCTTCTTTTTTTTCCGCAGGCATTTACAGGAGTATTTACAAAGGAATTGTGCTCAGTGAGAGACCAAATAGCACTTTATAATAACGCTAATGCACAAGTGCTGGGCATTTCTGTTGATTCATTATTCACACTCTCGCGATTTAAGTCTGAACAGGAATTAAATTTTCCGCTGCTATCTGATTTCAACAAAGAAGTTAGCAAAGCCTATGGCTCTTTATATGATAACTGGATTTTTGATATGAAAGGCGTATCTAAAAGATCCGCATTTGTAATTGATAAAACGGGAACTGTCCGCTATTTTGAAGTGCTGGAGAATGCAGGAGATATGCCTAATTTTGACGCGATCAAGGCAAGTATAGCTGAATTGAATTAGTATATAAAATATTGATAATCATTAAAATGGGACGGTTCTTTTCAAGAGCTTAACATTTTTTAAAAATTTGCAAAATACTTGTGGGGCCACATAAAGCGTTATATTTTGTGTGGGCAATATCCTAACTTTATATGGTGAAGAACTTTACGTTTATTCTTCTTATTGGTTTGACTTTGAGTGTTTCTGGTTATGGCCAGGACAGAGCCATTGCATCAAATCAATCTATCGTAAAGCTCATTAAATTCTACCCCAACCCCGCAACTACCATTATCAATTTTGAATTTCAAAAGGGTTACGACAAGAGTCTTTCATTCGAGATTTTTAATTTCCTTGGAAAAAAAGTTTTAGAATTAAAAAATGTCACACCCATTAATCAGGTTAATCTTACTGATTTTACGAGAGGTGTTTATATTTTCCAGCTGCGCGATAATTCCGGAAAGGTTTTAGAATCCGGTAAGTTCCAGGTCTCGAAATAATTTCCTTCCAATATTTGATTGTACGAGAGAAATGGAAGGATGATTTGCAATCATCCTGGTTCTATGCCGATGCAGATTTCTCGCACCCCCGATGGCTATCGGGGCTTCGCTCGTCCCCGACAGCAATCGGGATCGAAATGACAAAAGAAGAAGGAGTCGCTCCGAATTGCAACGACGGAATATAATTTGGAGAGCTTAACATCGGTATGTTTGAACTCCGGCAGTTCGCGACTGAATTGTTCAGTTTATAATTAACATAACACAATCACTACACTACTTCTGCAATTAAGAATTTCAGGTATTGCGTATTTTCAATTCCTCGAAGAATAGGATGGTCAGCAGATTGTGTTTGAAACGCAACCTGGCGCAATTTTTTACGCGCGTCTTTTGCAGCCATCTCAATTATTTCCAGGAATAAATCTGGAGGCACGAGATTGGTGCAACTGGATGTTACTAAAAAACCTCCAGGCTTAAGCAGTTTCATTCCTCGTAAATTAATTTCTTTATAGCCGGTGATTGCTTTTTGAATATTCTCACGGGTTTTGGTAAACGAAGGTGGATCCAACATTACAACATCATATTGTTTTCCTTCTTTCGCCCACTGCTTCAG
>PSRI01000206.1 GCA_003175935.1 Bacteroidota bacterium | reverse complement strand
ATAGGTATACGAAAGGAAAAGATCAGAGACGCAGTTATGAATTTTGAAAGCCTCGAGCACAGAATGGAACCTGTGGCCACGGTAAGAGGAGTCGAATTCATCAATGATAGCAAGGCTACAAACGTAAATAGCACCTGGTATGCGCTGGAAAGTATGACCAAACCAGTGATCCTGATCCTGGGCGGAATTGATAAAGGAAACGACTATTCATTGATCATGGACCTGGTGAAAGAAAAAGTAAAAGCTATTGTGTGTATGGGAATTGATAACAGGAAAATTCACGAAGCTTTCGGAAGAGATGTGGAAGTAATGGTGAATACAGGAAGCGCGAAAGAAGCAGTGCGCGCGGCATTTCACCTGGCGAATAAAGGCGATGTTGTATTGTTAAGTCCGGCCTGCGCGAGTTTCGACTTGTTCAAAAATTATGAAGACAGAGGAAAACAGTTCAAAGAAGCAGTAAGAGAATTATAATTGAAATGGACCAACTCTTAAATAAAACAAGAGGGGATAAGGTGATCTGGGCCGCAGTTATGTTGCTCACGCTTATGAGTTTGCTGGTAGTTTACAGCAGCACGGGAACGCTTGCATACAAATTATCCAAGAGCACTGAATCCTATCTCTTTAAACAATTTGCATTTATCGCGATTGGGGTAATGATTATTTATTTCGCTCATCGCATTAATTATACTATTTATTCACGGGTGGCACTGATTTTATTTTTAATTGCCATTCCACTTTTGATGTATACACTTTTATTCGGAGCAAAAATAAATGAGGGCAGCAGGTGGATCAGGCTGCCAATAATTAATCTCACTTTTCAAACTTCGGATTTAGCGAAGCTGGCTTTGTTCATGTATTTGTCGCGTCAGTTGAGTCGTGCACAGGATGTAATTAAAGATTTCAAAAAAGGTTTTCTACCTCTAATCATACCAGTTGGGATTATTTGTGTACTTATCGCACCGGCGAATTTGTCAACTGCGCTATTAATTGGATCCACAAGTTTGCTTTTAATGTTCATTGGCAGAGTTAGCATGAAGCATATTTTGCTTACGATTCTTGTTGCAATAGTTCCGGTGATCTTATTGGTGACAATTTCACTTTCGTATTACGACCAAAAGGAACATAGAACTAAAGATTTGCCAGCTATTCTTAGTGTTGGAAGAATCCCAACCTGGATCAAAAGGGTTCAGGATTTTGTTTATGCGGATAAAGAAGAAACGGCATACCAGGTTCAACAGGCAAAAATTGCAATTGCAAAAGGTGGATGGCTGGGCCTCGGACCTGGCAACAGCGAACAAAGAAATTTTCTCCCTCATCCGTATAGCGATTTCATTTTCGCAATCATCATTGAAGAGTATGGATTGATAGGAGGAACTGTGATATTGCTTGTTTATCTGTTGTTTCTCTTTCGCAGTATCAGAATATTTAAAAAATGTCCGTATGCTTTTGGTGCATTTTTGGCTGTGGCACTCAGTTTTACTTTGGTAATTCAGGCGCTGGTGAATATGGCAGTGAATGTAAATCTCTTTCCGGTCACCGGAGTGACGCTACCGTTAATGAGTATGGGAGGAAGCAGTTTTTTATTTACATGCCTGGCGATCGGAATTATTCTAAGTGTAGCAAGAAATGCTGAAAAAACCGAGGTAGCTGAACCGGCAGAAGCCTGACAATTGAAAATGTAATGAATGCAATGGCAGCCGAAAAAAAAGAATTGCGAATTATAGTTGCGGGTGGTGGAACGGGGGGACATATTTTTCCGGCAATTGCCATTGCCAACGCTCTTAAAAAGATAAACCCGGAGATAAAAATTCTTTTCGTGGGCGCGAAAGGAAAAATGGAGATGGAGAAAATTCCCCAGGCGGGATACGAGATTAAGGGATTAGATATAGCAGGCTTCAACAGAAGTTCTTTGATAAAAAACATCGGACTGCCATGGAAATTGATCAAAAGCTTTTTCCAGGTGAGAAAAATATTTAGTGATTTTCGTCCGGATGCGGTAATTGGGGTAGGCGGCTATTCCAGCTTTCCGGTATTGCGACTGGCGCAGCAAAAGGGGATAAGCAGTTTTATTCACGAGAGTAACTCATTTGCCGGAAAGTCGAATATCCTGCTTGGAAAAAGAGCTACTAAAATATTTGTAGCGACTGGTGGAATGGAAAAATTTTTCCCTGCAGATAAAATAATTGTAACAGGCAATCCAGTGAGGAAGTCAATTGCAGAAAACGCAGTAAGCAGGGAAGAAGGGATCAGATTTTTTGGATTGGATCCTGCGTTGAAAACAGTGCTGGTAACAGGAGGAAGTTTGGGTGCAAAGACAATTAATGAATCTATTGCTGCTAATCTGGATGCATTCGAATCCAATAATCTGCAATTGATTTGGCAAACAGGAAAACCTTTTGCAGATCAGGCAAAAAAACTGGCGGCAGGAAGAAAAAATATTTGGACAGGAGATTTTATTACGAAGATGGAATTCGCTTTTGCAGCTGCAGATCTTGTGATTTCACGTGCCGGTGCAATGGCAATAGCTGAACTATGTGTGGCGGCAAAGCCTGTTGTGTTTGTACCCTATCCATTTGCTGCTGAGGATCACCAAACGATGAATGCAAAATATTTAGTGGAAAAGCAGGCAGCATTAATGATCAGAGATTCAGATGCTCAAATTCAATTAATACCTGCTGTGATTCATCTGGCAACAAATAGTCAGCAGCAGGCAACCATGGAAAAGAATATCGGAGCATTGGCCGTGTCTGATGCAGATGAAAAAGTTGCAAATGAAATTTTGAAATCTCTTATAAGTCAGCAATGATTTGAAGGATTTAGTAACACGAATAAAAAGTGATTGATCTAAATAAAATAAATAAAGTCTTTTTTGTAGGCATAGGTGGTATTGGTATGAGTGCGTTGGCCCGCTATTTTAAATTTCACGGGCGTGAGGTGAGAGGTTATGATAAAACACCAACAGTATTGACCGGTCAACTCGAAGCTGAAGGAATTCCGGTTCACTTTAACGATGAGCCCGAAAATGTGATGAAGGACGCAGATCTGGTGGTATATACACCGGCAATACCAGCAGAGAATAAAGAGCTGCAATTCTATCGGGAAAATAATTATCTGTTGTTGAAGCGAAGTGAAGTGCTGGGTTTGATTACGGAAAGTTCTTTCAATATATGCGTTGCAGGCACTCATGGTAAAACAACGGTGAGCACCATGATCGCCCATATTTTGCGACACACCGGCTATGGATGCAATGCCTTCCTGGGAGGAATTGCTGTAAACTATAACAGTAATTACTGGAGTGATAAGCGTAATCTCTGTGTGATTGAAGCCGATGAATACGACAGAAGTTTTTTGAAATTGAGTCCGGACTTTGCCATTATCACCGCCATGGATGCAGATCATTTAGACATCTATGGAACTGAAGCAGAAGTTCAAAATAGTTTTATAGAATTTTCGGGACGTGTGAAAAATACGGGGACGTTGTTTTACAAATTAGGCTTAAACCGAAGTGATGAATTGAGGGCAAAAATGAAAAAGACCTATCACCTGGATGATTCGACAGCTGAGATTTATGCGACGAATATCAGGATGGAGAACGGTTCGTATTTTTTTGATTTCGTGATGGACAATGAGATATTAAATGGGTTTTTGTTGAATATGGGAGGCGCTCATAATGTTGAAAATGCAATTGTGTCAATCGCTGTAGCTAAAAGTCTGGGTTTAGAAAATGAGAAGATCAAAAATGCGGTGGCCGCATTCAAGGGTGTCAAAAGAAGGTTTGAGTATATAGTGAAATCTGAAGGGCAGGTTTATATCGATGATTATGCGCATCACCCGGAAGAATTGAGGGTATTGATTCATGGCGCGAAAGCTCTTTTTAAAGGAAAGAAAACAACGATCATTTTTCAACCACATCTTTTTACGAGAACCAGGGATTTTGCGGATGGATTTGCAGAAGTTCTGAGTGGTGCGGATGAAGTAATTCTATTGCCGATTTATCCTGCCCGTGAAAAACCAATTCCCGGAGTTGAAAGCAATATGATTCTTCAAAAAATGAAAAATAAGAATGCAAGAATATTAGATAAGGCCGGAGTATTGAATTGGATCGCAAAGAATAAATCGGAGGTATTAATAACTGCGGGGGCAGGAGATATTGATCAACTAATAGAACCAATTAAGAAAATATTGTCATAAAAATAATGGCATTAGCACGCTCAAAAATATCGCGCATACTGCTGACCTCTTTGTGGATCGCCATGGGAGCCGGACTTATCGTGTTATTAGTTGCGGCGATTCAAAGGAAAAATACACGCGCCTGCAAAGGAGTGGAAATTGAAATCAGGGCCAGTGGTAACAACTATTTTATTGATAAAGATGATGTTCGTCGTTTGCTCAATGCAACAGAAAAAGATTATGTAGGTAGGCCGCTAAAGGATTTCAGGTTGGCAAAGATGGAGAATCAGCTGAAGGGAAATGTATGGGTTAGTAAGGCAAATGTATTTTTTGATAATAACGAAGTATTGAGAATCAAAGTGAGTGAGAGGGAGCCTATCGCCAGGATATTTACAGCAGGCGAAAATAGTTTTTACCTGGACAGCAATTTGGCCAGGCTGCCCCTCAGCGATGAATTTTCCGCAAGGGTTCCAGTGTTTACCGGTTTTCCGAATGCGGGAACGAAATTGACAAAATCCGATAGTTCCTTATTGAAACAAATTAAAACCCTGAGCCAGTATTTGGTGGCCGATTCGTTTTGGATGGCGCAAATTGAACAGGTAGATATTAATGCTGAAGGAAAATTTGAGATGATTCCAAACATCGGCGAACATGTAATTCTCTTTGGAGATGCGAGCGATCTGGAAAAAAAGTTTCATCGCTTATACGTGTTCTACCATGAAGTTCTGAGTAAGATAGGCTGGAATAAATATGCAGCCATTAATGTTCAGTATAGGGGTCAGGTAGTGGCAATAAAAAATGAGACAACTAATACCAAAACTGGAAATGATTCGAGTGTAGCGAATGAACAGCGCGTAAGACAAATGATGTCTTGGTCTCCTCAGCAATGGACAGGCGGCGACTCACTAAGTCGTGCCCTACCAAACTACCCGGCAACCAGATCTGTTGCACCCCGTAATACTGTTACCCCATTGAAAACTACAGGCGCTAACGGAGTACAACAGCCGAAAATGACAAACACCGGCAAAAATAGTAATCCCAAAAAACCAGTAGCTGTGATGCCTGGAAAAAAGGAAACTAGGAAATAAAATGAAACAATTAAACCCTGGAGGGCTCACTAATATAAAAACACAACTATGAACAGCGAACAACCCATCATTGTAGGTTTGGATATCGGCACCACCAAAATTGCAGCTATTGCTGGCCGTAAGAATGAGTATGGCAAACTTGAGATACTCGGCTTTGGCCGCGCTAATAGTAATGGAGTTCAACATGGAATGGTGTTGAATATTGACCAGACTATTAAGGCGATTCAAACTGCCCTGGAAAATTGTTATGCTTCAAATCCTAATCTTGAGATTAGTGAAGTATATGTTGGTATCGCGGGTCATCATATAAAAAGTTTGCAAACACGTGGTGATATCGTTCGTCAGAATACAGATGAAGAAATCATGCAGGGTGAAGTGGAACAACTGGTAAAAGACCAGTACAAAACTTATATCCCGGCAGGGGACCAGATCATTGATGTGATTCCACAGGAATTTACGGTGGATAATTTTCAAAATATTCCCAACCCAATTGGATATAGTGGGGTTAAAGTGGGAGCCAATTTTCACATTATAACTGGCGATAAAAACGCGATCCGCAATATCAATCGCAGTGTTGAGAAATCAGGATTGAGAGTAAAGGATCTCGTATTACAACCGCTGGCATCTGCGGCAGCTGTTATGTGTGAGCAGGATCTGGAAGCAGGTGTTGCTATTGTTGATATTGGTGGTGGTACTACAGATATGGCAGTCTTCTATGAAGGAATTCTCAAGCATACTGCTGTAATTCCATTCGGCGGAGAAAACATTACAAATGATATAAAAACAGGATTGGGCGTATTGAAAACGCAGGCTGAACAAATGAAGGTACAGTTTGGAAGTGCACTCGCAGATGAAGCCAGGAGCAATGCATTTATCACTATCCCGGGATTGCGAGGAATGGCGCCAAAAGAAATCAGTGTAAAGAACCTGGCGAATATCATTCAGGCAAGGATGAGTGAGATAATGGATTTTGTTACATACCATCTCAAACAAGTTGGACTGGATAATAAAATGCTGAATGGTGGTGTGGTATTAACGGGTGGCGGCTCGCAATTAAAGCATCTTATTCAACTGACCGAATATGTAACCGGACTAAATGCCAGGATAGGTTTTCCTAACGAACATCTTGCTGCGGGGCATATTGATGAACTGGCAAAACCCATGTACTCAACCTGCATTGGTTTAATTCTGAAAGGATATAATGTTTATGAAAACAAAGTGTCGAGAGAAAGATACAAAGCGATGCCATTGAAAGAAGAAAAGCCGGCGCTCGAAAAACCTGAAGTACAGGTTGCCGCGGAAGAGGGAATTGGAATTGTGAAAACAAGAAAAAGAAAAAATTTGAAAGATTTTATGGATTCTATAAAAGGCGGACTGATTGAACTTTTCAAGGAAGAAGGAGACGAACAATTGAATTAATAGGTTGGCCCCGGACCACTGAGATGCAGTTTATGAAATTATCACTAACCATTAATCATTCATCAACTCTTATGCAGTTGCGGCATGAGAAAAAATTCGAACGTTATGATTCACTTTGATTTGCCCAAGGAAAAATCTTCCATCATCAAAGTTATTGGTGTAGGAGGAGGAGGAAGCAATGCGGTAAACTATATGTTTGCGCAAAGCATTGAAGGTGTCAACTTCATCATTTGTAACACAGATGCACAAGCGCTGGCACTCAGTAAGATTCCGAATAAAGTTCAGTTAGGTCCGGCACTAACCCAGGGGTTAGGTGCGGGAGCCAACCCTGATATTGGCAGACAGGCAACAGAAGAAAGTTTGGAAGAGATTCGACGCATTCTCGAAGTGAATACTAAAATGGCTTTTATTACTGCCGGAATGGGAGGTGGAACTGGTACAGGTGGAGCTCCGATACTTGCAAAAATTTGCAAAGACCTCGGAATTCTCACTGTCGGAATTGTAACGACGCCTTTTGCATATGAAGGAAAGAAAAGAATCATGCAGGCAGAAGAAGGTATCAACAAATTGAAAGATTATGTAGATACGCTTTTGGTGATCAGCAACGATAAGCTACGCCACCAGTTTGGAAATCTTACTATGAGAGCAGCTTTTGCTAAAGCAGATAATGTTTTGGCAACTGCCGCAAAATGTATCACTGATGTGATTAATAGTACAGGCCAAATAAATGTAGACTTTGCAGATGTTTGTACAGTAATGCGCAACGGTGGTGTTGCCATTTTGGGTAGTGCATCGGCCGAAGGAGAAGACAGGGCGCAGAAAGCCATTGAAAATGCACTGAATTCGCCACTACTTAACGATAATGATATCCGGGGAGCCAGGTGGATATTGATAAATATCAATTCCGCTGAAGGCGACAACGAGTTCACAATGGATGAAGTGGAGATTATCCAGAATCATTTACTGAGCAATGCCGGGGAAGATACAGACGTGATTATGGGTCTGGGTTACGACAACTCATTGGGAAGCAAGATAGGAATTACTATTATAGCTACCGGTTTCGAGCATAAGAATCCGTTTGTTCGTGAGAAGTTCCCGAAGAAAGACGAGAAGGAGGAAAAGATCATACTTACGTTGGGGGTAGACGAAGACAAGAAAAAATACCAACAACCGGTCATACCATTTGAAGAAAAGGATCCGATGGCACCACAAATAGTAGAACTCCCTGAAAATAAAAGTATAATACATTTTGAGTCGTACTCCGAAGAGAAACCTAAGGAGAATCAGGACAAAGAAATATTGCATTTAGAGATTTCTTCATTATCTTCACGAGATCAAGTTCCTACCGAAAAGCACATTCCCGAAGAAGTTTCATCTACAACCTCATCATCCCAGGAAGTCCAATTTGTATTAAACAAAAAGATAGCCAAAGAAGCTAGCACCATCTCGACGTCAGGTGGTTATTTGGCCAAGCCATCCAACATCTATGCTGAGGAGCCATTACAATTACAATCCAAGACAGAACACCCTGTTGAAGAGCCATCACCGTTACAGATGGATCCGTTGGCTGACGGGCCGACGATCGAAATGCAATTGGTGATTAAGAATTCCCAAGCGGCGGATGAGTCAGGGGTACGATCAACTCAAAGTGAAAACAATTCTGTCGAGGAGCCTGCAATGCAGGACGAGGCGGAAGACCAAAAGCGCCGAGCAGCAGAACGGTTAAACAAGTTGCGCAACTTGTCGTTCAACGTAAATGCTGCCGATCCTAACAATGAGTTCGAAACTGTGCCGGCTTATGTCCGCCGCAATTTTCAACTTCAAAATGCACTTGCGTCGGTTGAAAAGTTCTACAGTAACTACACTGTGAAGCCCGATGAAAATAACCAGGCGCAAATCAGTACCATAAATACTTTCCTTGATGGAAAGAAGCCGGATTAGTTTATAGTTTTTAGTTTTTGGTTTATAGTTAGACTAAAAGGATTATGAGAGACTACAAACAACAAACCACAAACAATAAACCATAAACAACAAACAAAAAGCGACAAACAACAACGATAAGATTTTCACATACAAATAGTCATCAGACATGGGCCGCTTTCAAGCGGCCTTTGTGTTTTTCGGATTTTATTTCTTCTCACACTCCGTATTTCCATTTCCTATATAGAAATTTGCTAATAATATTTACAAATGCAAAGGATTCTTATAACAGGCGGAACAGGAATGATCGGTAAAAGGTTAACTTCTTTGTTGCTCGATAAGGGTTACGAAGTAATAATCCTTACCAGGGATGCGTCGAAATACAGGCAGAAGGAAAATGAAATTTCGCATGAGCGACTCAGTTATTATGAATGGGATCCTTCAGAAAAAACTGTGGAACCCGCTGCTATTAGAAATGCAAATGTTATAATAAATCTGGCTGGTGCTGGAATAGCTGATAAAAGGTGGACGAAAAAAAGAAAAAGGATAATCGTTTCAAGCCGGGTTAATGCAGGTGAAACCATTGTCAAAGCTCTGCAGGAAATTCCAAATACAATTAATACGGTCATAAATGCTTCCGCAATTGGATGGTATGGTGATGACTCAGTTAGAAAATCAAATGCGCCTGCGTTTGTTGAAACTGATCCCAACGCTTCTCAGTATCTCGGTATTACCTGCAAAGCGTGGGAAGATAGTATAGAACCGGTGAAGAGTCTTGGAATAAGGCTTCTGAAATTTCGTACAGGAATTGTGCTTAGTGAGGAAGGCGGTGCATTGAAGGAATTTAAAAGACCGATTCGCTTTGGAATCGCACCGATACTTGGCAGGGGTGATCAAATAATAAGCTGGATTCATATTGATGACCTGTGCAGAATGTTTTTATTTGCAATAGAACAGATAGGTCTTAGCGGAGTTTATAATGCAGTTGCCCCAACGCCTGTATCTAATAAGAATTTTATGATCTCTCTTGCTACAAAAATGAAATCAAAATTTTTTATACCATTTCATGTCCCTGCTTTTCTTTTAAAACTTTTTCTGGGTGAAGTAAGCATTGAAGTTTTGAAAAGTACAACTGTGAGTTCTGAAAAAATTAAAAACGCAGGTTTTCAATTTATATATCCTTCTGTAGAATCTGCATTTGAAGAACTGATCTGATCCGGCGTTTCTTTCGGATGAAAAATGCTTGTGAATTCTCCTACTATTGCTTTGCCATCAGTTTTAAACCTCAGTCTATCCAGTTTAAGATCATCAATATCTGACTGCTTTACCTTTCTGTATTTAGGATTCATGGTTCCACCTGGACCCAATGGTATTGCTGCAGGGTCATATTGAAATTGTGGATCGCAAATCGTTCCCCTGGGATACATGATTCCCGGAACGCCCTCTCCACGAATATCAACAATTTCAGGATGCACTAACCCGATCGTATGACCGAATTCGTGGGCCGCTGTAGTGGATTGATTCAATAAATTCGCCAGCTTAAAATAGCCCGTGTTTGATCCAATACCGTCAACAAAGGAGATATCTCCGAATGCAAATTCTTCGATTCGAAAATAATTGAGCCTCGGATTATCATTAAACCAAACAGTTTCCGGATCTAATTTAGGTTCTATTATTCCTGAAATGCGAAATCGAAGATCGAACCATTCATGCTGGAAATGAACCCTGCCTTTGGGTTCGTTCCACATTGTTTCAATTTCTTCCGCAATGAGCCTCGCGAGTTCGGGCGTGGCTGCATCGCCATATACTATGAAAGTGGCGTGTAGTATCAATAAGCGTGAATTCCATTGGAGCTCTGCTTCACACATGGTGGGATGGAAAATTTATACCCCTGGCGCCACGCACCAGTTCTATTTAATTACTTCGGCAAGCTTTTCAGCGAGTGCTTCGCCACGTAAACCTTTTGCAATTATTTTTCCGTCTTTGTCAAGAAGAAAATTCATTGGAATTGCCTGAACGCCATAAAGAGCGGCAACATCACTTCGCCAGCCTTTCAAATCTGAAACATGGGTCCAGTTTAATCCGTCTTTCTGAATGGCGACAAGCCATTTGTCTTTTTCCTCATCCAGGGATACACCTAATATTTCAAAACCTTTGGGATGGAATTGCCTGAAAGCCTTTACAACTTCAGGATTTTCCTGGCGACATGGTCCGCACCAACTGGCCCAAAAATCAACCAAAGTGTATTTGCCTTTATATGATGTAAGTGAGACTGGCTTGCCATTAACATCATTTAGTGCGAATTCAGGAGCAACCGTTCCAATTGCTGTTCGACGCGCATTGTCCAGTGACTGTTTAAGATTATTGCCAAAAAAAGATTGTTGAATTTTTGGTTCCAGGCTATCAAATGCTGATTGAGCGATAGCGGGATTTTCGTCTCCAGAAAAATTTCTGTTCAATTGATAAATCGCAACGTAGGATCCACGATTTGCTTTTGCATAATCGATCGAAATTTGCCTGGCTTCATCCTGCAGTTCGCCGGCCGCTTTGAAAATGCTATCTATTTTCAACTTGTCACGGTTCATCATGGCAAGTTGATATTGTCTTTCTAATTCCTTATTTCTTTTTTGAAGATCCCTGGTTTTTGAATCATAATCTTTCAGTTCATCCTGAGTAGGGGAACCAGTAACCTGCAGAGAATTCAGAGAATCCTTTTTTGCTTCAATTTTGATATTGCTATTGTCGAGAAAGAAACTGTATGGAAATTGCTTTTCTCCGTTTTCAGTAAATCCGATCAAACAAAATTCAGGATGGGCAATATTTCCTTTGAATTCAAAGCTTCCCTGATTTGCACGTACGGAATCAAGTTTATCGCCTCTCTCAACTCTGTACAAATAGATCCAGTCATTTTCAATTCCATTTATTTTTCCAGCTACTACGAAACTTGAATCAGAATTTCTGACCGATTTGCCATCAGAAGAACTATTGTTTTTGCACGCCACAGCTGCCAAAACCATCAAACAAACGATATAATTGCGCATGGGTAATTTTTAATAAGCTGCAATATTAACGAAAGTAAGGAAAAGAATATCCTAAAGATTTGTTGTCAATCTGCCTTGACCCATCAGGATTTTTATCAATAAAACAGATGTTTATCACTTCGTTACATTAGTCTCTCATAATGAACGCGGGAGGATGTTTACCGACTTATCTAGTTGCGGACCGGCTTTCCGCCTTTCAAAACACTTTGAATTCTTTCCAGTGTTTTTTTCTCTCCGCATAAACTCAGGAAGGCTTCTCTTTCCAAATCCAGCAGATATTGTTCACTAACAAGGGATGGCTCAGTTAGGTCTCCACCACACATCACATAGGCCAGTTTTTTGGCCACTACTACATCATGATCCGTTGCATAGTTGGCCCTCCACATAGCGTGGATTCCGGAATACAAGGCCCCAAGTGCAGATCTTCCCAGGACTTTTACATCTTTTCTTTGTACCGGTGTAGTATAACCGCTATCAAACATTTCGATTACACTTCTTTTTGCCTCTAAAATTCTTCTTCCCTGGTTAATGACAATTTCATCATGACCCTTCCTCAATATACCCAGTTCATATGCTTCAAAGCCCGACGTTGCAACCTTTGCAGTGGCGATTGTAAGAAACCGATTTTTTAAAGTGATGGTTTCCGGCTCGTCTTCGTGCATTTCATCCGCAGCACGAAGTGTAAATTCTTTGGTACCACCACCACCAGGAATCAAACCAACTCCTAATTCAACCAAACCTATATATGTTTCTGCAGCTGCACAAACTTTATCGCTATGTAAACTCAATTCGCATGCGCCTCCAAGGGCAAGTGCATGAGGAGCCACTACAACAGGCACTGCCGAATACCTTGCCCGCATCATAGTATTTTGAAACATCCGGATTGCCATATCCAACTCATCGTACTCCTGTTCAATAGCAAGCATGAAAATCATTCCCACATTTGCTCCCGCCGAAAAATTTTGTCCTTCATTTGCAATCACCAATCCCCTGTATTTTTCTTCTGCAATGGATATTGATTTTTGAATTGCTTCCAGAACTTCACCACCTATACTTCCCATTTTTGTATTCCATTCCAATCCCAGCACATCATCACCTAAATTATACAACCTGCAGGCACTGTTTTTCCATACCGTTTGATTCTCGAAGTTCTTCATTACAATAAACGTATCTGCACCTGGAATTTCTTTATAAGACTTCGTTGATACATCATAGTAAAGTCTTTTTGCATTCTCCACTTTAAAGAAAGTCTTTGCTCCACTTTGCAGCATTTCATCAACCCAGGGTGCGACTTTAAATCCGGCTTCTTTCATTTTTTTAACAGAAGATTCAACTCCCAAGGCATCCCAGCTTTCAAATGCGCCAATCTCCCATCCAAAACCCGCCATCATTGCATCATCTACTCTATAAATTTCATCACTAATCTCAGGGATGCGATGAGAAATGTAAGAGAACAAACCATAGTGGAATTGTCTGAAGAATTCACCTGCTTTATCTGTACCCTGACAAAGAGCTTTCAACCTTGTCTTTAAATCATCAACTAATTTTGCAGTCTCAACTGTCGCAAATTTTGGCCTGGTGCGCGGCCCGTATTCCATCGTGTGCAAATTGAGTGTAAGAATTTCTTTTTCTCCACCCTTGCCTTTTGTCTTTTTGAAAAAGCCCTGGCCCGTTTTATCTCCTAACCAATTATTGGTAACCATTTTTTCAAGCCATGCAGGAATAACAAATGTTTGGCGGGCTTCATCATTCTCACAATTATCGTATACGCCTTTGGCCACTTTTACCAAAGTATCGATGCCCACAACGTCAGCTGTTCTGAATGTTGCAGATTTGGGTCGACCTATCAATGGTCCGGTGAGTGAGTCTACTTCGTCTATATTCAAACCCAATTTTTCAACCAAACCGAAAATCGCCATAATTCCATAGACGCCGATTCTGTTTGCGATAAATGCCGGAGTGTCTTTACACAAAACGGTTGTTTTTCCTAAATACAAATCGCCATAATTCATCAGGAATGAAACAACTTCAGGATCTGTAAATGGAGTTGGAATAATTTCTAATAATCTTAAATACCTTGGTGGATTAAAAAAATGTGTTCCACAAAAATGTTTTTTGAAATCGTCGGATCTTCCGTTTGCCATTAAGTGAATCGGAATACCTGAAGTATTTGAAGTTACCAGTGTTCCTGGTTTGCGAAAATCTTCGACCTGTGCAAAAATTTGCTGTTTAATATCTAATCTCTCTACCACAACCTCCATCACCCAATCGCATGAAGAAATATCCTTCATATTATCAGTGAAATTTCCTACGCTGATCTTTTTGAGTGCGTCTTTAGTATATAAAGGTGAAGGGTTTGACTTTACAGCTGCTGCGAGTGCCTCATTGACAATTCTGTTCCTCACTGATTTTTGTTCCAGGTTTTGACCCTTGGCCTTTTCAGCATCATTCAAATCTTTTGGAACCATGTCGAGCAATAGTACTTGAACACCAATGCCTGCAAAATGACAGGCAATTCTTGAACCCATAACTCCGCTTCCTAATACGGCAACTTTCTTAATGATGCGTTTCATAAAATTCAGGTTTTACAGATTGTCCTTCCAAATTTAAAATTAGTTAGTTAAACAACTAATCTAATTCGAAGGTAGCACAAAAATTGAATGCCCGAAAAAGGATACACAAATTTAAAAGGCTGTTATTGGTTAATTTCACTTTCATGAGTGCAGTTCATGCAAAAGAGATTTACGATGCAGCATTAAATTCCGTGCAACCTGAATCGCTTATACCACAATTTCTAAAATTGGATGGGAATAGCATAACTATTGGAGATAATTCTTATGAACTTGACTCAAGTCAAAAAATTATTTTAATAGGTGCCGGAAAAGCTTCTGCGGCTATGGCTCAGGCTGCAGAAAAAATATTGGGTGATAAGATTGCATTTGGCATCATTGTAACCAAATATGGTCATTCACTGCCACTGAAATATTGCAAAATAATTGAGGCAGGGCATCCTGTGCCTGATCAAAATAGTGTATTCGGTTGCAGCCAGATTGTAGGGGCCATCGAGGGTAAAAATGAATCCGATCTTATCATTTTCCTTTTGAGTGGAGGTGCTTCGTCTTTGCTCACTGATTTACCAACTGGTATTAGTTTGGATGATATTATAAACCTCAACAAAAATCTATTGAATTGCGGGGCTGATATACATGAAACAAATACGGTTCGTAAGCATGTGTCGCAAATTAAAGGTGGCCAGTTAACTAAAATTGCTTTACCGGCAAAAATTCATACACTTATTCTGAGTGATGTTCCCGGAGATGATCCGTCATCGATTGCAAGCGGACCTACAATCCCCGATCAAACTACTTTTAAAGATGCTTTTGATGTAGTTGTAAAATATAAACTTGAAAATAAAATCCCGACTTCCGTTATAGATTGGTTACACAAGGGAATAACCGAAGAAAATAATTCGAATAATTCAGAAAGAAAAGATAACTATGGGCCACTCTATAGTATAATTGGTTCCAATAGTTCTGCAATTGATGCAGCCAGGAAGAAAGCTACAGAACTGAAATATCATGTCGAAATAATTCCCTCCATATTACATGGAGAAGCCAGAGAAAAAGCAATTGAATTTTTGCAAATTATCAATAAGTATACTGCACCGCGGCCAGTTTGTTTTTTATGGGGAGGAGAAAGTTCTGTAACCGTAAAGGGTGATGGGAAAGGGGGGAGATGCCAGGAATTTGTTTTATCAGCCATAAATGAAATAATTAAAAGTGCAGGGGATTTCAGTAATACACCTATCATACTTTGTGCGGGTACAGACGGAACTGATGGTGACACCGATGCAGCGGGGGCGATAATGGATAAATCGGTTTTGGAAAGTATAAAAAGCATGAAGCTGGATCCTTTTCCTTACCTGGATCAAAATAATTCTTATAATTTTTTTCGAAAAACCGGCGGCTTAATCGTAACTGGTCCAACCAGCACTAACGTGATGGATATTGTAATAGGAATTAAATAAGGAATCATTCATCGGGAAGATCTGAAGGCAGATTCTTTGCTTTAAGGGTGCGTGCATATTTTTTTAACTGCTTCTTATTGCGCACCACACCCAGGTTCGTCAATAAGCCCTTCATTGATATTTTTGCCCAATAATTAAATATGGATTTGTTTCTAAGTCGATCTTCATAAATATTCCCCTGTTTTGAATTGTTTGTTTTCACAACCAAATTAGCAAGCCAGGAAATGAAATTTCTCCTTTGTTCATCTTTTTTCAATAAAGCTATTTTCAGATGACGGTATTCCAGGGTCATTCTTCCAAATGCAAAATAGTCGTTGCCTTTAATTTCCATCCACATAGTGTCAATAATGCCCTGATCGGCCCTGGCATTTCCAAGTGGAGTAAGTATTGAGTTAAGATCTTTCATTTCCATACTTCCCATTCTCGCTGCCAGTAAAAAAGTTTGCAGTGAATCCGTATACGATTGTCTGAACCTGACATACAATGGTCCTTTTCCCATCAACTTTGCATCTGCGCGCAAGCGTAAGCTGTCATCATCTTTGATTTCATAATTACGTATGTTTCTAATCAGTGCATCCAGATCGCTAAAAAATATGGTCCCTTCTTTCCCGGTTTTAGCATCAATTACATTGTGCCAGATAATGGAGCGTTTAAGCTCCAGCGAATCAATCTGTAGTGGGAAAGGAATTTTCATGAGCGAGTTTGCCAATAAAGGCCGATAGGAAGTTGTGTCGGCAGGCCTTGTTTTGTCACGTTCCACTTTGAAATTAAGCGGACTGAAAATTATTTTTCGTGCGTAAACCACCGTATCATTTTTCTTCACAATTGGCTTCAATCCAAACATGCGCACTTTGCCGGAAGTAATTGTGAAGTAATCCTTTTCAAATGGTTGTTGCAACCAGAAACTATCTCTTGGAATGCGATTGATGAATGAAAAACTGTCGATTTCAAAATATTGGTCCCGGGCATTCATACTCAATCCAACAATATCTATTAAACGCTTTTCATTATGATGATAGAAATTAGTTTTTCCCATT
>PSRI01000152.1 GCA_003175935.1 Bacteroidota bacterium | reverse complement strand
TTTTTTGTGGATGTCCATTTTTCAGATCTCTGAGAAATCTGGGAAAACTTTCTTCTCCGGGGCCGATAAAAATGCTATCTGCGTGAGCCGCTGCTTCATGAGGAAGAGAGGTGACATGCAGTCCGCCCAGACATACATATGCACCTCTGCTTCGATAATGATCCGCAAGTTTGTAAGCCCTGAATGCATTGGTGATGTAAACCTGGATGATCACTAAATCCGGTTCATCATTGGTATTTAATTCTTCAACGTGCTCATCCTGGATTTCTATTTCGTCATCCGGTGAACAATAGGCTGCGAGTGTTGCCAATCCGAGTGGAGGGAACAGCGAATATTTAATGTGCCTCCAGTAAGGACTTTTTGCTTCGGTTAGCGCTGGTAAAATCATTTTCACTTTCATAACTCAGGTTTGCTTATCACCAATTTTTATTTCAATCAGGCAAGTACCTGTTGCTGTTTTTGCTGATTATTTTGCCAGTCGATCTTTCTACTGTAATACATAATGATTGCCAGCAGTACAAAGAGTCCGATGCTTCCAAATATTAAAGCACCATCCTGCAACTGAATAAGTACATAAATAAATCCATAGAGGGCAAGCAGTACGAAGCCTAGCATCAGCGCAATTTTCCAACTTCCAAAAAGTGTTTTGGAATAAGTTGTGATCAGTGTAACGGTTGCAATGGTTGATGTAATGTATGCCACGCTGAAAGGCAGGTATTCAGAAATGGAAAGGAGGAGCGTATAGAAAACGCAGAGAGCCAATCCAACCAATACATATTGTGCAGGGTGAATATTCCTTTTTTGAACGATTTCTATGAAAAAATAAAGTGCAAAACTGAGTGCTATAAAGAGGATAGCATATTTCACGGACCTTGTGGTCATTGAATAGGAATCCACGGGCTGAAGAAGATTAACGCCAAATGCAGATGCATCTATATCAAATTTGGCATCCTTCCAGCTTTGCGGATAATTGCGATTCAGGTTTTGTACTTGCCAGTCGGCACTAAATCCTTTTTCGTTCACAGTTGAATTCAACGGAATAAAATTTCCATCAAAAGATGGAGTGGTCCATGAAGAAGTCATATGAACCTTTGTGGTCTTTCCGACAGGTGTGAAATAAAGTTTTTCTGATCCTTTCAAATGCAAATTGATTGCGAATGATTGTGATTTATCAATGGAATTAAGAGCGACAGGAATTGCAGCGTTTACTCCATTTCCGAATAGTTCAGGATTTGGTGTTCCACTGTTCATTGGAATCTGTGTGTTATTGAAGTTTAAGTTGAGTTGTTCTTCAATTCCTTTGAAGTCTGAAATACCAAAACATATCTGGGCTTCATTCAAAATGAGATTTTCCCTTGGGATATTCAGTTCCTGGAAATTCAGAGCAGGAAAGCTACCGCTAATGTTCACCTGCGATTTATAGACCGCTATGTTGTAAATACTTCTATGTCGCATTTCCGGCTGAAGCGTTCCATCAATATTTAGTTGTTCCGGGAGAAAGTAGGCGAACTTTTTTACGAGGTTTGCTTTTCCATCTTCAGTTTTTATAAGTTCAGTGTATGGAATAACTAAGATGGGTCCGATCAGGTTTTGAGCGGTTGCCCATTTGGAGCTCACTTCGGCGGCGACTTCTTTTTGTCTGCCTGCTCTTTCCGAAACGAGACTCATGATGAATAAAGTAGGGATAAGAAGTACCAGGGTGAGAAATCCTATGACCAATCCCTTTAAAGTGATTCGGTTTGCTGACCAGTTTTGGTCGGATAGTTTTAGTTCCATTTAATTAAAATTGATTTTTGAAAGATTTCAATTGGTTTTTATTTCAGATAAAATTTATCATTACTCAAAAAGTACTTTGTATTTCAAAGTGTAAATACAAAAAAAATTAACCCATCATTTTGATCATCTGCTCCAATGCATCGAGGTGAAGTTTAAATGCTTTTTCGCCTGCCTTGGTAACGCTGTACACAGTATTCGTCTTTCTGCCAACAAACCCTTTTTGAACTTTGACATATCCATTTTCTTCCAGGTTTTTTAAGTGAGAGGCAAGGTTCCCATCAGTCACTTCCACGATTTCTTTGAGTTGATTAAAATTCAACTCTTCGTTTACCATAAGTGAACTCATGATACCCAGCCTCACACGGCTGTCAAATGTTTTATTGAGATTCTCTATCGGATTCTTCATTGCAAATTCCAGTCTTATGTTTTTAACTGGCTCTTTCATATTTCCACCACATCATGGTTCCATAGATAATATGCAAAACTCCAAAGCCCACCGCCCAAAAATAAATGCCTTCACCGGGATACCAGCAATTGATTATCCCCAGGAGGATTTGTCCATATCCCAGCCATTTTACTTCGCCCAAAGTGTACTTGCTTGCATTTACGAGTGCCAAACCATAAAAAATTAAACATCCGGGTGCTATTAAACCAAAATAGCCAAGCTGAATCATGCGAATCAAAAATATTCCTCCCACAATCATGGGCATTGCCACGTTCCAGAGCAATCTTTTAGAAGTTGTACCCCAAATGGGAATATTTTCTTTCTTACTTCTGATATACGTAAATGTAAATGCTGCAATAAGAGCAGCAATGAAAGTGAATAAGGCGATAGAGAATAGTTCATTGTCGATGAATTCCCTTACCGAAATACGGTGGCCCGGTATCAACTCATGAAAATTTACAGTATCATGCTCTTTAAGAACTCCAGAGGCAAACCAGGCCCCTACCAATGCGCATATTCCCGCGGAAATGCCGCTAAGTCCACTCAGACTTATAAAACGGCTGCTCCGCTCCATCATTTGTTTAATGTCTTTTAAGGTATCCAGACCCTGGTTTTGTCCGTTCATAAAAAGCACTTTGAAATACAAAGTAAATATTCAAAGCTTGAATTTGCAAATATTTTTTATTGTTAAGATTGTTAAGCTTTAATCAAAATTTGTAGGCGTGTTTTCCGTTATGAAATTCAGTCTTTTTACATTTGCATATGTGCTGGAAGCGAACTGCTTATCGTGGACTTTTATCCGTTACCCTGCTCTGGCTTGGAGGCGTAGCGTTGGGACAGGGAAAACATCTAAAAGGTATTGTACAGGACTCCCACAGTGATGAAAGAATTCCCTTTGCATCCGTAACATTCAAAAATTCCGGGGTCGGTAAACTTTCCGATTCTGCGGGAAACTTTTCATTTTATTTTAATACGTGGCCCTCAGACACCCTGGAAGTGACCTATGTGGGATTTGAAAATTTTAAAATAAAACTGGATACAACGCAGCAAAGCATTGAAGTTTTAGTGCAACTTGAGAGGGGCAGAAAGAATACCGAAGTAATTGTAAAAAGTAAGATCGGCCGCGGATTGATTCTTTGGAGAAAAATCGTGCGAAATAAGCCAAAAAATGATCGGGCCAAATTTGATAATTACTCGTACGAGCTTTATAACAAACTGGAAGCAGATCTTAACAAAGTCAATAAAGAAAAATTAGCCCGGGTTCCGGGTATTAAATCCTTCAAATTTATTTTGAATAATGTTGATACCGTTTCTGAAAAAGATCCCTTTCTTCCACTATACTTAACCGAAGCCATCTCCAAATATTACTATCAAAAAAACCCGGTAAAGCGCCGTGAAGTATTCAAAGCAGTAAAAACTATTGGTTTTGAAAACGAAAGTGTTGCCAAGCTTTTGGGAGGAATGGAACAAAATATTAACGTATATAAAAATTTCATTCCCGTTTTTGATAAGGATTTTGTTAGTCCGATTAGTGATAACGGTGACGCATACTACAATTTCAGGGTACCCGATACGCAATATATTGGCGGCCGGAGATTTTTCCATTTTCTATTTACACCTAAACACAGAGGGGAAAATGTTTTTATTGGAGATGCCTGGATTGCTGATTCATCTTACGCAGTAATGAAAATGAATCTTCAGGTAGCCGTGGGAGCAAATTTAAACTTCATTGAAAAGCTTGACCTGGTACAGGAATATCAATTGATCAATGATTCCGTTTGGTTTCTTGCCAAGGATAAATTTGTAGCCGATTTTGTTTTACTCGGAAAAAAGATCGGAAATTTTATTGGGCGAAAGACCACAACCTATAGGGATATTGTCATCAACGACAGCTCCGTCACCCGCGAATTAAACAACAACAGGATCAAGGAGGAGATCATAATGCCTCCAGAATCCAAGACTCAAAGCGAAGCCTTTTGGGAACAATCGAGGCACGAAGATCTTAGTCATAATGAAAAGGGGATCTATCAAATGATTGATACCCTCATGAGTTTACCAAGGTTTAAACAATGGACCAACTGGATCAATTTTATAGGAACGGGCTATATGAGTATTGGAAATTACGATATTGGTCCCTGGTACAATTGGATTAGCGGCAACGTTTATGAAGGTCCCCGTGTTCGATTTGACTTAAGCACCAATAGCGGGTTCAGCAAAAAAATATATTTCGGCGGTTATTTGGCATATGGTTTCACTGACCAAAAAGTCAAAGGCAAATTTGAGACGCTCTTCATGCTCAACAAGTCGCCGCGGAGTCATTTATATGCTTCCTATTTTCATGATATAGATCACGGGCAGGCCTATTATGATGAAGTAGCATCTGACAATATTTTTGCGTGGATTTTCACCAAACCCAATATTGAGTATCGTTACATTAAAATGGAACGGGTAAATTTTGAATATTTTAAAGAGTGGATCAATGGATTATCAGTTTCATTAACTGCCTCTCACACTCAATACGATCCGGTTTTAAATCTTCCGACGAAGGACGAATTTCCTGCTGACAATGGCGGTACCCCGCTAAATAATTTTGAAACGGGAATCAAAGTAAGATTCGCTTACCTGGAAAAATTCCTGCAAAGCACATTTTTCAGGATTAGTCTGGGCAGCGAATATCCCATTGTTGAATTAAAGTATGCTCATGGATTCCCGGGCGTATTTAAGAGTAATTATAAGTACGACAAATACATGGTTAGCATATCTGACTATCAAAAAATCCCTCCATTGGGTAGCTTCTACTATAATTTTTACGCAGGAAGGGTGTTCGGAACATTGCCCTATATGTTGTTGGAAATGCATCCGGGAAATAACTATTGGTACTATAATAAATATGCTTTCAACTTAATGACCCGCTACGAGTATTTGAGCGATCGTTACGCAGGTATCAATATTGAACATAATATCGGCAATGGTATTTTCAGATTAATTCCCCTTACCAGGTTCTTTAAGTTTCGCCAGTTCTGGAATATGAAATGGGTTTGGTCTGATTTAAGCCAGGCTAACCGCGATTATAACCACGTGAGCGATTCAACTTTTAAAACGCTTAATGGTAAACCATATCTTGAGCTGGGAACGGGAGTGGATAATATTTTCAGGGTATTTCGGCTCGATTTTGTCTGGAGAATTTTACCAAAACCACTGCCTGATAAAAGATCAGAACGCTTTGGAATTTTTGGAAGCTTCAGGTTAATATTCTAATCAGAGCATTCTTCCAGCGAATCTTACTTATCTTGGTCATTCAGAATTTTCTTTATGGAACTAAGTTTGAAACAGGCACAATCCGAAGTGGATCAGTGGATCAAAACTGTTGGTGTTCGCTATTTCAACGAGCTTACTAATCTTGGTATCCTTATGGAAGAAGTAGGCGAACTTTCGCGAATAATGGTTCGAACGTACGGAGAACAATCATTTAAGGAATCAGATAAGAAATCTGTTTTGGCAGATGAGATGGCAGATGTGTTATGGGTGCTTATTTGTTTGGCCAACCAAACAGGAGTTGATTTGGAAGATGCCCTGCGAAAAAATTTTGAGAAAAAAAACAAACGCGACTTTAACAGACACAGGGACAATGACAAATTGAGCTAGGAACCTTCATGCATCTTTAATTGATTCTTCAAATGCAGGATTTCATTTTGCATCGCTTCTACCCGATCCAGTAAATGTTCGATTGCATCTATTCCCTCAATATTTATTCCCAGCTCTGTATATAAACGAACTATTTTTTCTACCCGGGGCAATTGTTCAATTGATATATAGCTTACTTCTTCAATACTGGTGGTTTGTATCATTCCATATTGTTGCAGGGAAGAAATAAATGTGATTTCTAAATTATGGCTTTCGCAAAATTGTTTTGTTGGTATTAAATCTTCGTCTGACATAGTCAAGATTTTGAAAGTTCTCTCAATAATTCTTTTTGCTTTTCAGTAAGATTTTTTGGTAGTTGTACATTGTATGTGACATACAAATCTCCAAACTCACCTTCTTTTTTATAGACCGGAAATCCTTTGCCTTTGATCCTGGTCTTTGTGCCGTTCTGAGTTTCGGGGTTTACTTTCAATTTAATTTTCCCACTCAATGTGTCGAGCGTAGTTTCGCCTCCCAGCAAAGCGGTATACAGGTCTATATCTGCCGTTGCATATAAATCATTTCCCGCTCTCCTGAATTTCGTATTGTTAGTAATATTGAAAGTAATGTAAAGATCTCCTGCAGGGCCGCCATTAATTCCGGGCTCTCCGTGGCCCTTGAGTTTAATCTTTTGACCGTCTTCAACGCCAGCAGGAATTGTTATGCGAATATTTTTTCCATTGATAGTGAAGGTCTGTTGATGAGTTTGATAAACATCAGTTAATTGCAAATTCAATTCAGCATGAACATCATGCCCTCTGAACTTTGCCTGTCTTCCACCAGTACTTTCTCTTCCCCCAAACATTGATCTGAAAAAATCTGAAAAGCCATTCTCATCAAAATCTCCTTCATCAAATCCCTGCCAGTTTCCGGATTGGTCCCGTTCTGATTGTCTTCCGGCAGATTGTCTGGCCTGTTCAAATTGTTTAGCATGTTTCCAATCCTTTCCATACTGATCATATTTTTTTCTTGACTCCGGATCACTCAACACTTCATTAGCCTCATTGATTTGCTGAAATTTTTTGTGGGCGTCTTTGTTATTGGGATTTAGATCAGGATGAAACTGACGTGCCAATTTCCGATAAGCTTTTTTAATATCTTCCTGGGAAGCATCTTTGGCAATACCCAAAATTTTATAGTAGTCTATATACTCCATGTTCAACTCTTTCGCTATTACAAAAATGACGAATTTTTACGTCCCGGCAAACCTCACTTATATGGAAGCGTAAGTACCTCAAACAAATTTATTAGACGATCTCTAAAATTCGTTATCACGCCCATCAATCTGCCTCAATCTCTTATCTTTGCCGGCTATGGCAAGCAACGACAATAACAGGTTTCAGGCAATTATTGCTCATGCAAAAGAATATGGTTTTGTATTTCCCAGCAGTGAAATTTATGATGGATTAAGTGCTGTTTATGACTACGGTCCCTGGGGTAGTGAACTCAAAAAAAATATACGGGACTACTGGTGGAAGAATATGACCCAAATGCATGAGAATATTGTCGGGATTGACGCCGCCATTTTTATGCATCCCACTACCTGGAAAGCTTCCGGTCACGTTGATAATTTCAGTGACCCAATGATCGATAATAAAGACAGCAAAAAAAGGTATCGTGTTGATCATTTGGTGGAAGCTTATGCGGAAACACTGCCTAAAGAAAAAGCTGACGAGATCCTTTCCAATCTGGAAAAACTTTTGGCAAATGAAGATTTTGCAGGAGTAAAAAAATTAATTGACGACAATAAAATTAAATGTTCTGTTAGCGGCACGGCAAATTGGACTGATGTAAGACAATTCAACCTGATGTTCTCCACTCAGTTGGGTTCTGTTGCAGGGGAAGCAGACACAATATACCTGCGACCTGAAACGGCCCAGGGAATTTTTGTGAATTTCCTCAACGTTCAAAAAACTGCGAGGATGAAAGTTCCATTCGGAATTGCTCAGGTAGGTAAAGCTTTCAGAAATGAGATTGTTGCCCGTCAGTTTATTTTCAGAATGCGCGAATTTGAACAAATGGAAATGCAATTTTTTGTGAGGCCCGGTACGCAAAAAGAATGGTATGAATACTGGCGCGAAGAGAGGATGAAATGGCATTTGAGCTTTGGTACACCAAAAGAGAAATACCAGTGGCATGTTCACGCGAAGCCCGCATTTTATGCAGATAATGCAGTAGATATAGAATATGAATTTCCGTTTGGATTCAAAGAAATTGAAGGTATTCACTCAAGAACTGATTATGATCTGAGTCAGCATCAAAAGTTCAGCGGAAAGAAAATGCAATACTTCGATAACGAAATCAATCAAAATTATGTTCCCTATGTTATCGAAACTTCTATTGGTTTAGACAGGATGTTTTTATTAGTGCTGAGTCAGGCATATGCTGAAGAGAAATGGACAAAGGAAGATGGAACCGAAGATTCCCGCACGGTACTTCGTTTACCCGCAAAGGTTGCTCCAATTAAACTCGCGATACTTCCACTTTTGAAAAAAGATGGGTTGCCTGAAATTGGCAGAGAGATTATGAAAGATTGCCGCGATGAATTTTACTGTTTTTACGAAGAAAAAGATGCTATTGGAAAACGCTATCGTCGTATGGATGCTATCGGTACACCTTTCTGCATCACTGTCGATCATCAAACCAAAGAAGATCAAACGGTAACCATCCGCGACCGTGATTCAATGAAACAGGAAAGAATTCCGATTGCAAAGTTGAAGGAAATTGTAAAGGCTAAAATAAAGGGAGAATAGTTTGTTGTTTGTAGTTTGTTGTCTATAGTTGGTGGTTTATTGTTTGTAGTCTATAGTTTGTTGGTTGTCGTTTTGCGTTTGTGATTCTGGGCAGATG
The DNA here is from genome assembly GCA_003175935.1 of Bacteroidota bacterium. Taxonomy (GTDB): domain Bacteria; phylum Bacteroidota; class Bacteroidia; order Chitinophagales; family Chitinophagaceae; genus PSRI01. Next base: position 110 of record PSRI01000152.1, on the reverse strand, counting down.
AAAGCTATAAATAAAGAAGATTGATAGGATGTCGCTTTAAATTCCCTAATCAATTTATCTAACATCCCATATTAAATATCTATTATCTCTTATCTAAGTACTAAGTACTA
>PSRI01000209.1 GCA_003175935.1 Bacteroidota bacterium | reverse complement strand
CAGGGTATCCTTCACGAAACATTTAACCTGGCGATGCTTTGGAAGCTTCCTGCTGTTTTCATTTGCGAGAATAACAATTACGCCATGGGTACTTCGGTTCAAAGAACTTCAAACGTAATTGATATTTATAAAATCGCTGATGCTTATGAAATGCCAGGTGACAGCGTGGACGGAATGAGTCCGGAAGCTGTACACGAAGCAGTTTCAAGAGCTGTAAAACGTGCAAGAGAAGGCGGCGGACCAACACTATTGGAAATTAAAACTTACAGGTATAAAGGCCACTCCATGAGTGATCCTCAAAAATACCGCACTAAAGAGGAAGTTGAAGAATATAAACAAAAGGATCCCATCGACTATACACTGAGTAAACTTCAGAATGACTTCGGAGTAACTGATGCTGAAATTGAGACTATCAATGAAAGAGTGAAAAATGAAGTGGAAGAATCAGTGAAATTCGCTGAAGAAAGTCCTTGGCCAAGCAACGATGAATTACTCAAGGATATTTATGTTCAACAGGATTATCCTTTCATCGTGGACTAAATACTAACACAACCAACAACGAGCATATTAACATTTTCAAAGCCCCAAATTCAAGTTTATTTTAAAATGAGTGAGACTAAAAAAGAACATGTTGTAACAGAGAATGAGGTATTACAAAAGGCCAAAGGTTTCTGGGATAAGAATAGCAAATTGATAACAATGGCAAGTACAGTTATTATTGTAGTTGTCGGAGGTTATTTCATTTACAAATACTGGTTCAGGCAACCCGAAATTGCCAAGGCCGCAGATGCCATAGCAAAAGCACAGGAATATTTTGCTGCGGATTCGCTTCACCTCGCACTGGATGGTGATGGCAGAAACCTGGGGTTTGTAAAAGTTGCCAGCAAGTATAGCGGAACACCTTCAGGAAATCTGGCAAAATTATATGCAGGTGAAACCTATCTCAAACTGGCAGATTTCAACAATGCAGTTAAATACCTGAAAGATTTTGATTCAAATGGTTCTCTTCAAACTCAGGCACTCGTTTACGGAATGCTCGGAGATGCATATTCAGAATTAAAGAAGAATGATGAAGCTGTAGAAAATTATAAAAAAGCCGCAACGACCTTTGAAAGCAACTCTACACTTTCATCCGAATATCTCTTTAGGGCAGCCAGTTTATATGATGTGATGGGTAAGAGTAAAGAAGCGATTGAATTGTTCCAGCAATTGAAAGATAAATACCCCAATACCCAAAGAGGTTTTCTTGCAGATAAATATTTGGGCAAGCTGGGAGCATCAAAATAAAGCTCCGGTCTGCTTGCTGAATGGAAATGGATTTCCCTGATCAGGGTCTATCGAATTCATACGGATATGGCAGAAATAAGCAATAGTAATCTTTATAAACTTAATGCAGGCATTCTATCAAAGGATGCCTTTATTGTTATTATACGCACCGAATGGAACGCGGCGATCGTGGATAAACTCGAAGAAGGTTGCATAAAGGTTTTCAATGAACATGCCATTAGGCACGAAACCATTACAGTCCCCGGTGTATTTGAAATCCCATTTGGCACAAAAAACTATTGGGACGCACAAAAATACAGGGATGAAAGACCAGCAGCATTCATTGCTCTCGGATGCGTTGTAAGAGGAGATACTCCACACTTCGATTATGTATGCAAAGCTGTAACAGAAGGAGTATTGATGCTTAACCTCAGTCTTCCTGTTCCAACAATTTTTGGAATACTCACGGTCGACAACGATCAGCAGGCTCAGGAGAGAATAGGAGGTAAGCATGGACATAAAGGCGAGGAAGCAGCAATCACCGCACTTAAAATGATTGCCCTCAAAAAATCATTTTCTAATCACAAATAGAATCTCAGGTCGCCATGAACGTTCAGTTATTTATTCCCTGTTTCGTGGATCAGCTGTACCCGCAAACCGGGTTCAATATGATGAAGGTGTTGAAAAAACTGGGATGTAACGTTTCTTACAATACGAATCAAACCTGTTGCGGCCAACCAGCTTTTAATGCGGGGTTTAGAGATGAAGCCCGCGATGTATGCACTAAATTTTTAAAGGATTTTTCCGGGACAGATTACATTGTAACACCAAGCGCTTCCTGCACAGGTTTTGTAAGAAATTATTATACGAAACTATTTGACAATTCATCAGTGCACAACGAAGTGAGAGATCTTAGTAAAAGGCTTTTCGAATTTACGGAGTTTCTCACCGAAGTATTGAATGTAGAAAACATTGGGGCAGTTTTCGAAGGAAAAGCAACTTATCACGATTCCTGTGCTGCACTTAGAGAATGTCAGATAAAATCAGGCCCCAGGAAGTTACTCAGTTATGTCAAAGGATTAGAGCTTGTTGAAATGAACGATGTTGAAACCTGTTGTGGATTTGGTGGAACTTTTGCAGTAAAATTTGAACCGATTTCCGTTGCAATGGGTGAACAAAAAACGAATAACGCGAACGCAACTGGCGCAAAATATCTCATATCAACCGATCTCAGTTGTCTTATGCATATTGATGGAGTAATGAAAAACAAAGGTGTGAACATTCAGACAATGCATATCGCTGATATACTGGCAAGTGGCTGGGACGGTGCAGAAAACTGATTTCAATTTCTGTCCTAATTAATTTTACAAAAAGAAATTTATGGCATATTGGCTCGTAAAATCAGAACCTTCTGTTTATTCATGGGATCAACTCGTAAAGGATAAACAAACAACCTGGGATGGAATCAGGAGCTACGCCGCCAGGCTCCATTTGAGAGCCATGAAAAAAGGTGAAGAGGTTTTATTTTACCATAGCAACGAAGGCCTTGAAATTGTAGGAATAGCTAAGGTCTCAAAAGAAGCTTACCAGGATCCAGGTACAGATGATCCTAATTGGTCAGCGATTGATTTGAAACCCTTTAAAAAATTGAAAAAACCAGTAAGTCTTAATCAAATAAAAACCGACAAAAGACTGTCGAACATGGCCCTCGTAAGAATTGGTCGCTTATCTGTATCTCCTGTAACAGATAAAGAATTTGAGGCCATTATGGAGTTAAGTGGCGAGAAATAAACGCTTCAAATATTTCTTTCACAAAATTTTTTTCATTTTCTACGATTACATTTTGCTGTTAGCCTGGAAGAGATAGATGGGGCTGCTGGCAGAGTAAACTATATTATTCATCAATCCGCCTTAAGCACTCAAGCCTGCGAAAAACATCGGCGAAAAGAGAAATTGATTTTTGAATTAATTTCGCTTTCGCTTTATGAAAAAGAAAAAACTGGTTATACTTACGGGCGCGGGTATCAGCGCAGAAAGTGGTCTGAAAACTTTCAGGGATAGCGATGGATTATGGGAAGGTTACGACGTTACAGAAGTAGCTACGCCCGGAGCCTGGCGTCGGGATCCCAAACTCGTTCTTGAGTTTTATAATATGCGCAGAAAAAATGTTCTCGAAGCAGTTCCAAACGCGGCGCATACCGGACTGGCTTCACTTGAGTCCAAATTTGATGTGCATATTATCACACAAAATATAGATGACCTGCATGAAAGAGCAGGATCTACAAATGTTCTTCATCTTCACGGCAAAATTTTTCAAATGCGAAGTGAGTTAAATGAAGAACTTGTTTTTGATATCAGAAATGATATGAAACTTGGTGATCTGGCTCCGGACGGAGCACAGCTTCGTCCCAATATCGTTTGGTTTGAAGAACCTGTTCCTATGATCGAAAAAGCAGCGGAAATTACCAAAGGCGCAGAAATATTTGTTGTCGTAGGTACTTCTCTTGTAGTTTATCCGGCGGCCGGACTCATCCACCTTGCATCTTCCCGCATACCAAAATTTATTGTCGATAAAAGAATTCCCTACCATACCATTCTCGGAAGTATCAGAGCGATTGAAAAGCCCGCAACTGAGGGAGTAAAAGAGTTAGTTGAAATCCTAATGCAGGAAGATTATTGAATTTCACCTCCCTGGGGACCGTAAAATATTACCCAGGTTGCAAAGTCTTCTGAAAAATGCTCAAACCTGTGTTGCATTGCAGCTGGAACAAAAAGTACATCTCCCGTTTTGCAATGTATTCTTTCCTGGTTCCTGTTGAAAATTGCATTTCCTGAGGCGATGATATAGAGCTCATCCTGTTTATGCGGCGATTGAGTATCGATATTTTCCGGAGCAAAAAATTCTACCTGCATCGTACCATGTTTCATCATTATTGTGAACTTCTGTTGCAATTCACTTTCCAGTTGATGCCTGGCTTTTTCAACGGTGGTATGAAACGGGATCATAATTCCTTTTTATTTTCTTTGAAACTGATGCCCAAAATTTCCAGCTCTTTTAAAACTGGTTCATAAACTTCAGGCATTACAGGAATATGTAATCCTTTCAATGTTATTTTATCTTCCAGAATTAGTTTAGTGGCGATACCCAGGGGTAGTCCTACAGTTTTAGCCATTGCTGTATGAACCTGATCCTCACCTTTTGCAACCAGTGAACTATCTACCCAATAATTTTTTCCATTGAGAGTATATCCAAATTGATGCAACATTACGATCATGTCTTTATCCAGTGGACCGAGAGCCATCCTTTTTTCAGCCACGAATTGCAAAACATCTGCAGCACTGCATTTTCCGAGGTTGATGGGCTCGTCAGAGTCCAGTCCTAAGTAAAATAGCAGTTTAAGCGACAAATTAGCCTCATACATTTTTTGAAGAACAGCTGATTGCGCATCGCTTTTCAAATCATCCAGATTCACATCCTTCAATTCACCTGTCTTATTTACAAAAAGCATATTAGGATCAAATTCCAGTCCTTCCTGTACCGCAAATTGTTTGGCCTGATCTTCTGCTTCAATAAGGTCGGTCGTTTTTTCGAGAAGATCTTTAACCATATTGAATCTTGTATTCAAATTATTTTTGAGCCAATCGCTGAAACCATGAGTTTCAAAATGAATTTTATAAAAATTGCGAAGCGTTAATCCGTCTGTATCATATTGCACGGTTTCATCAGTAAGTTTAAGTTGAACAACATTTTTCCATCCAAGGCAAAAATCAGGATGCCTTAAAGTTGTTCGTACAAAATTCATCGAATCTTCGAGTTGATAAAGGGGAATATAACTTAAGGAGTCACGGTTAGGGTACCACGCAAAATTTCCAAGTTCGTGAACTTTTACCTGTCGGTATGGATCGAATAAACCATCATAAGGCAAAAATTTTACCTCACCATTTTCTTTGAAAGTTGCTCCGGATTTGCCTGCAAGAATAATATTTCTGGGATTCCAGCTGATTTTGTAATGCCAGGGATTATCATCGCTTTCGGGCGCAACCAAACCCCCGCAATGAGAATAGAAAGAATGAATTGTTCCGCCTTCTTCACGGATGCCATGAATAATCTGCATCGCACTCATATGATCGATGCCCGGGTCAAGACCCATTTCGCAAAGAAATAACAAGCCCTTATTATGAATTTCATTTTGAAGGCTTCGAATATGGTCATCTACATATGAAGCGGTGAGGAGATTCTTTCCAAATTCAACGCAGTCTTTTGCTACCAAAAAATGTAAGGCAGGAGGCAACATGGATATAACAATATCCGCGCCCTGAACTAAAGCATTTCTTTGTGAATCATTTTGCACATCCACACCAACAGCGAATGTGCCATGCATGTTCCTCGTTTTATCCTGGGCGAGTTTCAAATTTCCATCAGCAACAACCAGTTCCCATTGATGTGATGAGAGATTCTGAATTAAATAATCAATCAGACTGGTTGCAGATTTGCCTGCTCCGAATAATAAAATCCTTTTCAAATCACCTGAATTAGGAAACAATGATACTCCATTTTCAGGTAAATTGATTGTGAAGCGATGTAATTACAGCAATACTTATCCTCAATCTAATAACTCACATCAGCGAAAAGTGAATTAAAATTCAGGAGTTATTTCTGTAAATCGATTGTTCCAACATCCACAGATTTGCCATCTTCTACAGTGATATTATCCTTCACAACATCTTTGTAAGGATCTTTCGCGTCAACTACGATTTTCCAGGTTCCCGGAGTAACTTTTATTGCAAATTCTCCTGTAGTAGTAGGAACTGCAGAGCTGGAATCAGATCCCATAACTGCCCAAACTTTATTAGCTCCATCTGCCGGACTTACTTTACCTGTTATTGAAGTAGCCTGGAATTTCACAAAGGAAAATAGTCCAAAAGCAAAAAGAAGGGCTAATAATAAACCGGTTTTAGCGGACAAAAATTTAGTACGCATACACGAAGTTTTTAAATGATGTATTAATAGAACTTTTCAGGATTGGGACAGGAGCAAAGCTGTGAGAGGGTATATGGGATTGCCATAGCCAGGGAAATAGTAGATGGACCTTTATAGAGGAAAAACCGGAGGTCTAAACAAATAAATGCGAGAACTATGCCAATGAAAAAAATTGTGGAAAAGTTGGTGTGGCCCAGTCAAAATCTGACGTTAAAATCTGTGGAATTTTTGGGGGAAATTCTGGCCATTTTTAAAGGAAAATAGAGGCTTATTTTCAAGGAAAAACACTTCAAAAAGGATACATTTGCAAGCCTTTTAGAAGTAACAAAAATTGATCATTAAATAGCCTTATGGAAGATAATTTCTCGCCTCTCCAAACAAACGATGCCGACCGCATTATCCAGGTCAATATTGAGGAACAAATGAAAACCGCGTACATCGATTATTCGATGAGCGTGATTGTGGGAAGAGCGCTTCCTGACGTAAGGGACGGGCTCAAACCGGTACATCGCAGAATATTGTATGCGATGAACGAACTGGGACTGGCATTTAACCGCCCGCACAAAAAATCCGCACGTATCGTGGGTGAAGTGCTCGGTAAGTATCATCCACATGGAGATACTGCAGTTTACGACGCCATGGTTCGCATGGCCCAGGAATGGAGCATGCGTTATTTGGTTGTGGATGGCCAGGGAAATTTCGGTTCCCAGGATGGTGACGGTCCTGCTGCCATGCGATATACTGAAGCACGCCTTACAAGGCTTGCCGAAAGTATGATGGAAGACATCGAAAAAGAGACCGTAGATTTTCAATATAATTTTGATGACTCCCTTCAGGAGCCAACCGTATTACCAACCCGTGTACCGCAATTGCTGGTGAACGGTTCCTCTGGTATAGCTGTTGGAATGGCAACCAATATGCTTCCGCATAACCTTAGTGAAGTAATTGACGGTTGCATTGCTTTTATTGATAACAGAAATATCGGCATTGAAGAATTAATCAAATACGTAAAGGCTCCGGATTTCCCAACCGGTGGTGTGATCTACGGTTATGAAGGAATTCGTGCAGCGATGCATTTTGGAAGAGGCCGGGTAGTACTGAGAGGAAAAGCAAGTATTGAGACGCTAAAAAATGGAAGGGAACAAATCATTATTTCAGAAGTTCCTTACCAGGTAAGCAGGGATGCACTTGCCGAAAGAATTGGACAAATTGTAAATGACAAAATTATTGATGGCGTTACTTCAGTTTCCAACGAATCTAACAAAGAAGGGACCAGGATCGTGGTTGAATTGCGAAGAGATGCTGTGGGCCAGGTAATAATTAACCAGCTTTTCAAATTCACTGAACTTGAAACCTCGTTTGGGATTAATAATGTTGCGCTGGTTAAAGGAAGACCCAAAACTTTAAACGTTAAGGATCTTGTTAGTGAATTCGTGGACTTCCGCCACGAAGTCATTGTTCGCAGGGCTCAATATGAACTTCGTGAAGCTGAGAAAAAAGCGCATATACTTCAGGGTTATTTAATTGCACTTGACCATCTCGACGAAGTGATTTCATTAATCAGGAACTCTTCTACTCCAGAGCAGGCGAAAGAAAATCTTATAAATGCAGGTTGGGGTTTGGATGAAATTCAGGCCAAGGCCATTCTCGAATTGCGCTTGCAGCGTCTCACCGGAATGGAAAGAGACAAAATCAAGGAAGAGTACGAAGAAATTATGAAGCAAATTGCTTACCTGAGAGACTTACTCGGAGATGAAAGCAAACGATACGATTTGATTAAGACTGAGCTTCTGGAGGTTAAGGAAAAATTCGGAGACCCTCGCAGAACCGAAATACAGTACCTCGCCGATGAGATGCGTGTGGAAGATTTGATTGAAGAAGAAGACGTGGTGATTACCATTTCCCATATGGGTTATATCAAGAGAACTTCGGCTACTGAGTACCGCCAGCAGAATCGTGGTGGCAGAGGTGCTATCGGTGGCAGAACACGTGAAGAAGATTGGATAGAACACCTTTTTGTGGCTTCCACTCACCATACCATGCTTTACTTTACAGAGAAGGGTAGGTGCTACTGGCTCAAAGTTTACCAGCTTCCCGAAGGAGATAAAACCAGTAAGGGAAGAGCCATACAAAATCTAATTCAACTACCCCCGGGAGATAAAGTGCGCGCAATTATTGACGTGAAGAACCTGGATGATGAAGAATTTATAAAGAACCACTATATTGTACTCTGTACGAAAAAAGGAATCATTAAGAAAACAAATCTTGAAGATTTCAGCCGACCCAGAGCTACAGGTGTTAATGCAATCACAATTGTTGAAGGAGATGAACTGCTCGAAGCGAAAATGACAGATGGTAATAGTGAGATTATGATGGCTGTAAAAAGCGGAAGAGCAATACGTTTTCCCGAAGCAAAGGTTCGTCCAACAGGTCGCGGTGCCATTGGAGTGGCAGGAATTGAAGTAGAGGATGCAACCGATGAGGTGGTTGGTCTCATCTGTGTAAATAAAGACGACAAAAGTCGTACGGTTCTTGTTGTGTCTGAAAAAGGATTCGGTAAGCGTACCGTTATTGAAGATTACCGGATTACTAATAGAGGCGGAAAAGGCGTGAAAACAATTAATGTTACCCCAAAAACCGGCTCACTGGTAGGGATACTCGATGTAACAGAATCCGAAGATTTGATGATAACCTGTAAATCCGGAGTAACGATTCGTATGCCGGTAGGACAGGTAAGCGAGCAGGGACGTGCTACCCAGGGTGTGAAACTGATTCGACTTGATGAAGATGATGCAATAGCCGCAATTACAAAGCTCGATCGATACGGTGCAGAAAATGGAAATGGTAACGGTCAACATCCTGAAACCTCCAATCCTGATCAAAATCCTGATGAAAATATTACCCCAACCGGTGAAGAAAGCCAAAATTTGTAATTAAAAGCAATTTAAAAAATCACAATCATGAAGAAGTTCCTGTTCATTACTTTCCTTGCAGGGTTGAGTTTGGGACTGGCTGCTCAGTCAGTAGATAAAGCAAAAGGATTTCTCAAAAGTAAAGAGTTAGACAAGGCAAAGGATGCGATTGATCAAACACTCGCAAATCCAAAGAATCAAAAGAATGCTGATGCCTGGTATACAAAGGCGAAAATTTATGATGAATTAGCTTCCAGCGATCAGTTTAAATCCCTGGCTGCCGATGCCAGAGAACAATCTTTTGATGCCGTTAAAAAAGCAATGGAACTTGATCAAAAGGGTACAACTGTTTTGCTAACCGTAGATAATTTCAAACCAGTATACGATTTGTATGGTGGATATTTTGACGTAGGTGCGAATCAGTACAACGCCGAAAAATATGATGATGCTCTTGTTAGTTTTAAGAAAGCCGGAACTGTAGGCGAATACATTTTTACAAACGGATGGGGACTTTCAAAATTAGATACAGTACTTACTTATTATACTGCGCTTGCCGCCATGAATGCCAAGAAAGATGATGAAGCCCTGGCAGGATTTTCAAAACTCGCCGATGCAAAAGTGGGAGGCAAACCTGAATATGTTACTTCATATCGTTATCTCGCCAAATACTATTTGGATAAGAAAGATGAAGCAAACATGGAGAAATATGTGAAAACAGGTAAAGAACTCTATCCAAAAGACGAATACCTGCCACTCGTTGAATTTGATTACCTCCGCACGAAAGGAGATAAGAAAGCAATCTATGCGAAATATGAAGAGCTGATCGCTACCAATCCAACTTATGATCTGGTAATGGATTATGCGAATGAATTGTTCAATGAAACGCATACTGTTGAAGCCAAGGACCGCCCGGCAGATTATGAAGCACGCTGCGAAAAAATCGAGGGTCTCTATAAAAAAGCTCTCGAATTAAAACCAGACGGAACTGAAGCACATCTAAATCTTGCTAAACATTATTTCAACCAGGCACTGGTTGCTGAAGAAGATGCAGGTAAAATTAAAGCTGGCGCAAAACCAGAGGATTTGAAGAAGAAAGATGAACTCAACGCAAAAGTGGTTTCTCTCTGCGATAAGGCCATTCCTCACTTTGAAGCTGTAGTAACTGCATTTGACGGAAAAGGTAAATTGAAACTCTCTGAGAAATCAGAATTTAAATCTGCCTGCAATAACCTGGTATATTGCTACGATAAAAAGAAAATGAAAGATAAGTCTGCTATCTATCAAAAGAAATATGATGACGCAGATACAAATCATTAATTTAATTACTCAAAGGTTTGATGGGGAAGGCTCGAAGTCTTCCCCATTTTTTTTGCAGGATAACAAGGAGGCAAAACCCACCGGCTGTTGAATCATTTGGATTTTATCCTATTTTTAATAAAATCTAAATAGATCGTATGGGGCATAATTTAGGCCGACAGGAATTCGGTGATCCAAAGAATAAGGGAAATGTACTTAGCAGGGAGGATGCCAACAGTCTCTTAAATGACTGGGTAAAAAATGATCGCCTGAGATTGCACATGAAGCAGGTAGCTTACCTGATGAAAAAATGGGCTGGCGAAAAAGAAGGGCTTGATGATGCAGGGATTTGGTCATGGGAAATGGCTGGACTTTTACATGATGCCGATTGGGATCAGTGGCCCGACCAGCACTGTAGTTTAATTATTGAAGAGTTAGAAAAAAGAAATATTGATCCCGAAATTATTCATGCTATTGCTTCACATGGTCCGGATTATTTTGGAGTTGAACCCGTCACTAACATGGATAAAATGTTATTCGCTTTCGATGAATTGTCGGGTCTTGTACATGCATATTCACTCATGCGACCTGAAGGATATGCTGGCATGGAATTAAAAGGAGTTAAAAAACGTTTGAAAGAAAAGAGTTTCGCAGCAAATGTATCCCGTGATGATATCAATAATGCCTGCAGTAGAGCAGGGGTTCAGCTTGACGATCTCATAAATTTCATAATAAAATACCAGGGCGAAGCAGGATGATCTGATGTCAGGAATTAGGATTGCGATTGTTTATACCCGTGTATTTATTTTTAATAACTAATTGTTTCAGTCCATTCCATATCGATTTAGAGTGCTGGCATTTTTATGCTCGCTTACTGCACTTACCTATCTCGATAGAATTTGCATTTCCCTCGTCGGAGTGAGGGTAAAAGCGGACCTTGGTCTTTCTAATACACAATTCGGTTGGGTGCTCGGCGCATTTTCACTGGCCTACGCACTTTTCGAAATTCCTGCAGGAATCCTCGGTGATAAAATAGGTGCCCGGGCAGTCTTAATCCGTATCGTTATATGGTGGTCGGTTTGCACTGCTCTAACGGGAATGGTTAGTGGCCTTTTTTCATTAATCATCATTCGTTTTTTGTTTGGAGTGGGAGAGGCGGGCACGTATCCCAATTCAATGATTGTCATTTCAAGATGGTTTCCTAAAAATGAAACCGGACGAGCACTCGCCTGGCTGGGAATCGGATCCCAGTTAGGCTCAGCAATAGCTCCCTGGATCATTGTTACGCTTGCAGGTTATTATGGATGGAGAATTCCCTTTTTTGTTAATGGAGCTATTGGAATCGTGTGGGTACTGGCCTGCTATTTTGGGTTCAGAAACTCACCCGCCGAAGTAAAAAAAATATCCCCGTCCGAAAGGGAGAAAATTGAATCGGGAAGCTATTATACTTCATCTCAACACTCGATTCCGTGGCGGGTAGTTCTCAATAACCGAAATCTTTTATCACTTCTTTTGATGTATTTCTGTTGTCAGTGGGCTCAATATTTTTTTGTAGCCTGGATGCCCCTCTATCTCCAGGAAGGAAGACATTTTTCTGAGAGCGAAATGAAAAATATTGCGTTTGTAATATTCCTGGTTGGTATTTGTGGTAACCTGGTTGGTGGCGCAGCAGGGGATTACCTGGTAAGAAAAAAAGGATTGAAGATTGGCAGGAGGGCTGTGGGGATTACGGGACTCGCTTCTTGCGGTACGCTGATTTTTATTTCATCAGTTGTGCCAAATCAATTCTTATCAGCATTATGTCTGATCGGAGCCAATTTTTCATTCACATTTGCAGTGATGAGTTCCTACGCCGTATGTGCCGATATCGGCAGAAATAATTGTGGAACAGTCACTGGATCTATGAATTTTTTTGGTCAGACAGGTGCATTTTTCCTTGCAATATTTTTCGGACGAATTGCCGACGCTACTCATAGTTTGAAATATCCAATGTTCCTTTTGGCATTCGTAATTTCTATGGGAGCAGTATTCTGGACGTTAATAGACCCGACAAAAAAGATACGGGAACTAAAGCTGGAAAAATAAAAGTCCCGCAGAGCGGGACAATATTAGCGTACAGATTAATTATGAGGCTTTAGGGGAATGTATGTTTGAGAGTTAGTATTCCAATGGGTTCTGTTAGCTGAAAGCTTTCACGACTACCAGCAAAATCGTAACTACAATGAGTGCGACGTTTGCGTTTCTGAATGATTTATCATTTTTCATGGCTTTGTTATTTCTTATTCTTTGACAAAAATATTTTCCTGAAGTTTAAAACATATACGTAACAATACTTGAAATGGATGAGTATTAGTGACGAATGAATCGTTTTGGGAAAATTTTAAGAATGCAAACCCTGGGTATTCAGGTAGATTTTTACTTCGATTCAATCCGAAATAGATACTTTTATCTTTCATCAAATATTGTTTCATGGAATTAGTCGAAAAATTTAAGATTGGGGATACAGTGGTTCTCAATTCAGGTGGACCAAAAATGACTATAGCTGCTAAATACATGATACAATCACCGGGGGGACAAAAAACCTTCGAAGGTTTTTATAAATGCACCTGGTTCAGTAACGAGGATCTGAAAGAAGGAAAGTTTCACCAGGATAGTCTGAAGGAATCAAAATAGAAACACGATAATTTCATAAACCTCAACTACAATGAAAAAGATTCTTGTACTCCTAATCTTGTTGACAGCATATTCAGCTAACGAGGTTTGCGCACAGTCTGCAGATACTATTGTGTTGAAAGATCTTCAATGGGATAAAACTTCGCCGGCAGGTTCAACAGAATTATTCATTCCCTCTGAAAATTCATTGCTGGCAGGATTGATATATAGGGCAAACGGATCGCAAAAGCATCCCACTCTATTGCTTTTACATGGATATCCCGGTAATGAAAGAAACCTGGACATCGCCCAGGTATTTAGATCCCGGGGATGGAATGTTATCTATTTCGATTATCGCGGTTCCTGGGGCAGCCAGGGGCAGTTTAGTTTTGACAACTGCGTACAGGACGTAGTGAACGTAGTGGCTTTCTGCAAAAAATATCAGGATTCTCTGCGAATCGATACTTCAAATATGGCTTTATTCGGACATAGCATGGGAGGCTGGGTATGCATGAAGGCATTACAAAGATTGCCTGGAATAAAAAAAGGATTTTGTCTTTCCGCCTGGAATATTGCTGCTGGTTTTGAGGACGCAAAATCCAAAGATGATTTTAGTTCTAAAGTTAAGGAGCGCGGGCCCGGTTATTTTGTGTTGAATACTCCTGTGGTTGAATTATTTGATCCTGTTTATAGTAATCTGGCCCACTATGATTTGAGAAATGATGGAGCGGCACTGACAAATAAAGATATTATTATGCTTGATGAGCATCATCGCAATAGTTCCGTGGCGGATGCCATACGCAAAGAACACAAAGCTTATTTCGATTACCAGGTTTGGGATACCGATCATTCTTTCACTAATAAAAGAGTATCCTTAATGAAAAAGCTTTGGGCATTTTTAAATCAATAGATTAGCAAACAGTAAGGGATATGAAGTCTAGGTACTAAGTACTTGGTACTCTCTGTCTATTCCTTCACTCTTTGATCGAACACAAAATCTTCCTGCGAGTTTAGATAATTCTCTTTGCGCCCGAAGGGCTTCGCGTGAGGTCTCTCGAAATTTACTATTGTATTTGTCTAGGTACTAGGTACTAAGTACTCTATTCCTTCACTCTTTGATCGAACAAATCTTCCTGCGAGTTTAGATAATTCTCTTTGCTCCCGAAGGGCTTCGCGTGAGGTCTCTCGAAATTTACTATTGTATTTGTCTAGGTACTAGGTACTAGGTACAAAGTACTAAAGTACTAAGTACTCTATTCCTTCACTCTATGATCGAACACAAAATCTTCTACGGACTTAACTTTCACTTTCCCGAAATCTTTATGAAGTGGATTAATGAGATAATTATATTCTTCAGGAATAATAGCGGATGGAATTTTGATACAGAGCGTTTCGGCGCGCGTAAGCAATTTGGTTCCAAATTCCCGTGATTGGGGAGGAGAGGGGTGAGAAGACCAGCCTGGCGGTAATTTATTTATTGGGATTTCGATCCAGGAATCATCAGGTATTTCAATTTGAATAATGCTCAGAGATTTTGGAAGCAATTCGAGGCTTACATTGGCTGAAAATTCCAAAACTGCGAGTGATCGCGATGCAGCGCAATAGAGGCATGCTATTCCCGGGTGATTCCATCGGCCTCCAAATTTTTTAGAACCTTCACCAGAAATATTTTTGGCATATTCAGTTTTGGAAATGCGATAGACAACCATGGCCTAAGAATATACGCCTTGTTCAATGCGACCAACAAGATTTTTGATTTCCTGGATTCCATAATTAGTATCGGCCATTTCAAGGGGAGGCTGGCCACCTAATGCACGATTTGGAGCTTCCATCCAGGCATTAAATTTTTCAATGTTTTCAAATACATTGTATCCAAAAGAATAAAGGTCAGCAAGATTGATAATTTTTTCACTCACAGCATTGCTGAATTTGGCTTTGCCTTTTTTGTTTATAAGGGTAGCACGGGTCACTGAAAACAATTTTGCCAGGGTTTCATAATCCAACTTGCTTTTTTTCTTGAAATTTTCGAGAGCGGTTTTACTAACACCGGCGCGAATAAGATCGATTTTTTGAAAGCCGGGAAGCGCATATTCCGGGGCGGGCTCGTTAACCATTAGTAAAGAGCTCCCGGAATTTTTGCCGGGTGATTTCTTTGAAATTTTAGCCGAATGAGTTTTACCAGGCATGAGTAAATTATTTTACTTTCAATAGTACAAAATTATACATTTTCTTCGAATTTTCAAATTAATCAGCGAGAGGCAAAATTGATCATCAGGGAAGGTAAGGTAGGGGGATAAATTTAAGCACTCCTCTCCTGCCGCGAAAGGGTAGGGGAGTCTCATTCCTGGTTTACTTCCCGAATTTTTTCTATTACTTCCTTAGGTTTTACAAAATAGGTTTCGTGCGTGTGTGTGCTGCCGCGAGAAAGAAGTCCGCCGAATATGAATTTGCCATCTTTTTTATCCTGAAAAAATACAGGAGACCCGGAATTGCCAGACCTCAGGACGCCTGAATCCAGGTTTGCGAAATAATTAATTGTGTCATAAATACCATCACCCAAAACAAGTACCATATTGAGTTTGCTTGCAAGCTTAATCTTTGAAATTTTAGGTTTGTTTTTCATCAATTCCTCGAAATTTAGGGACACCACATTCGGATAACCGCAAGTGTAAGCTTCAGATTCAATGGAACTGTCTGCGACATCATCAACAACAAACTTTTCAACTGAATTAATAAAATATTTCGATGGATTTTTTATTTCATAGGCATAAGCGTCAGCTTCCTGGTAATAAGGCCTGCATTGAACTGAATCCATTTTTATTCGAATCGGATAAAGCATGTAACGCTTTGTTTTTCGGGATTTGATTCGTACATAGAGGCTATCGGGAAAATCATCGTCGCGGGAGCTGTCCACAATATTGCAGGGAGTAAGAACATGTTTTGCAGAAACCAGAAATACTTTTTGATCCTGCTTTACAAAAAAACCTGTTCCAAAATAAAACTCGGCTTCAGTGCCGGATTTTTTATTAAAATATCCGCCCTTAACTCCAAATAGGAAATAGGAATAGTCACTAAGCGAATCCAAAGCTGTGCGCTTTGGTTTTTGGGCGAATAATGTAAAAGGGAATAAAAGAAATGCCAATAATAATTTCCAATCTGCCCGGATCATTATGGTCGTGAATTAAAAATAATCGTTTACTGAACGGCTTAGTTAGGACTAAAACCGGGCCAAAATTGGAGAGATCTAAATGTGGATAAGGCTTTAGAATGAAGAACTATGACTCAATGAATTTAAAATGTACTTAGTGTAAAATCACTTTGATGGCAACAAAAATCAATACAGCAGCAACAAGCAAAATACCTCCGTACTTAAATATTTTTTCCAGAGTACCGGGCGAGTTTTTATGTGTGCTTTTCCAAAGCATTTCTGCTTCATTATAAGAAGCACAATCGCGATATTCTGTATTAAGCACAGTGATAATATCTGATGCCGGATGGGTGGAAATAATTCCCTTTTGGATCAAATAGTCTTTTGCCTGCTGCCAGTCAACAGGCGCGCCTGGAAGCATGGTTTCTTTGGTCCATACGAGGGGACCACCTGTTTCTTTATGTTCGTTGAAAATGATTTGTACAGTTTGCAAAAGGGAGATGTTTGATGGAGCGATCCGCGTTAGTTTCACGGGAGCAGCTTTCTCGCGAAGTGTTGGTTGCATAAAAAGGGCTTTCCCTAATCTACAAATGTTTTCTGCTAATGTCAATAGGCCCCATGCAATTCAGAGATTTTTTTGCCTGGAGATTTTGAAAACGGGTACACCAATAGCGCGACTACGATAAAAGACATTATGTCTAAGTAGGTTGAACGGGTGGAT
>PSRI01000237.1 GCA_003175935.1 Bacteroidota bacterium | reverse complement strand
GCATGGATGCTTACAGGAATTATTTATCTCGCAATAAAAACAAAAGGATTTCAAAAGCAAACACCGGTGATTACTTTTTCATAAGAAGTTGCAGAAAGTTTTTTGAATTAACTTTATTAAAGCTAAGATGCTATATGATGTTCAGATGAAGTGATCCCGCAGAGGCGGAACGAAGATGCCATGAAATACTACTGTTGGTATCCTAAAAAATAAAAATCCGTTATTAATAAAATCAGACACAAATTCTTTATGGCAGGACCAGGCGCATATTGGTTTGGACAAGAAGAAATAGATGCTGTGATGCGTGTAGTGCAACACGGACATTTATTTCGCTATGGAAGCGAAGACGATCCGAATTTTTTGCACACAGTTGCGACGTTGGAGAAAGAGTTTGCAAAATATTGCGGAGTAAAATTTGGATTAGCAACTTCATCCGGAACATCTTCGTTGATCGCTTCGCTAGCCGGGCTTGGTTTGAAACCGGGAGATGAAGTAATTGTTCCGGCGTACACTTTCGTTGCGAGTTATACATCATGCATATTCATGGGATTGATTCCTGTACTTGCTGAAATTGATGAAAGTCTTACACTCGATCCAAACGATATTGAACACCGCATTACACCGCGGACAAAAGCAATTATGCCTGTACACATGCTTGGCAATTCGTGTGACATGGACAGAATAATGGCGATTGCAAAAAAACATAACCTGCTCGTGCTTGAAGATTGTTGCCAGGCAGCCGGAGCATCGTACAAAGGAAAAAAAGTTGGAACGATCGGTGATATGGGTGCGTTCTCTTTAAATGTTTTTAAAACAATCAACAGTGGCGATGGTGGACTTGTTGTGACGAACGATGCAAACTTTTACGAAGTTGCTTTTGGTATGCATGATCACGGGCATAAGCCAAGCCGACTTGGGGTTGAAGTTGGCTCACGTAAGATGATGGGATTAAATTTCCGAATGAATGAAATAACTGCGGCTGTTGCACTCGCGCAATTGGGAAAGATCGACAAAATTATTGCAACACTTCGTGAAAAAAGAAGTAAGCTAAAAAAACTGATTGCGGACGCAAAAGATTTTAAATTCCGAACATTAAATGATGCCGATGGAGATTGTGCTACACTCTGCACAATTATTTTTAATACACGTGAACAAGCGGTGAAAGTTTCGAAAGCTTTGGGATCGAAAACACTTGATCAAAGCGGGTGGCATGTGTATGCAAATATGGAACATGTCTTGGCGCATTTAAAAAAGACAGGATTACCACATGTAAAAGGAGCTTATCCTAAAACTGACGATATTTTGAGTCGCGCAATGAACATCAGCATTGGTGTGGTCGATGGCGGACTGGGTGCAGGCTGGGGAATTAACATCAATTCGAGTGACGAAGAAATTGAAAAAGCAGCACAGCAATTTATTGAAGCATGCAGGTAAAATGATGTAATCCATTTATATTCTAAATAGCAAAGAATACAATGAAAAATAAATCTACAAAAACATTTTTCGCGAGTATTTTTTCTATGTTGTTGGTCCTGGTTCTTAATGCTGATTTTGTTGTTGCGCAAAACATTGAAGTATATGTTTCATCACGAGCAGGTGAACGGTTGACAAGAAAAAATGATGCAAAATTTAGTGCCGACGCAAAATCCTCAGCGTCAATAATAACTGTGAATGAAAAACAATCTTTTCAAACGATAGAAGGATTTGGTGCAACATTTAATGAAGCAGGAATGATCTGTTTGAATTCACTTCCCGCTAAAGATCGCAATAAAGTATTTGAATCTTTATTTGATTCTGCAAAAGGTTCTGGTTTTACAATGATGAAATCTCCCATTGCAGCATGTGATTTTGCATCTGCAGGACCATGGTATTCTTATGATGAAACAATTGATGATACTTTGATGAATCATTTTAATATTGAAAGGGATTTAGGTCCGAACGGTTTGATCACATTTATAAAAACTGCAGCCAAACATGGAAAATTTCAAATTGAATCACCCATGGATTTTGCACCTGACTGGATGTACTACAGTTTAAACCAAGGAGAAAAACATGTGAAGCTTCAATATTATCCTGCATTGGCAAGATATTATTCGCGTTATTTGAAATCATATCTCGACAATGGCGTCCACATTGATTATCTCAATTTATTCAATGAAGCAAATAACACTTGGTATTCCAATGTCACTTATAAAGAAATTGGTGAGATGATAAAAAATTATGTTTCACCGCAATTAAGGAAAGATGGAATAGATGTGAGAATTCAGTTTGGTGAGACTGCAAATCGTCCTGAAGCCATGCAAAAATTCCCTCCTGCTCTTGATGATACAGCACTGCAGAAAGATATTCACTCATTAACAGTGCACGGGTATGATTGGAATCAATTTTCCACGCTTACTGACCTGCACAACAGGTATCCGAATTTGCCAATTTATCAAACAGAAGTGTGTTATGCAATACCCAATAATCTTCCTCCGAGTGGTCCAACAAAAATGCCTGTGTATGAATTTAGTGATGGAGAATTTTGGGGAAACATGATCGTAAATGATATGAAAAATTGGGTCTGCGCCTGGATCTATTGGAATATGATATTAGATGAAAATGGAGGTCCGTGGTTAATTTCAACCATACATGGTGATGGCGATAATAACAAACAACATCCTGTTGTCATCATCAACAGATCAACAAAAAAAGTTACTTACACAGGGTTGTATTATTATCTTTCACACTTTAGCAGATTTGTAAGACCAGGCGCAAAAAGAATAGATTGTACAGGTGGTTCAAAGCAATTAAACTTAGTCGGTTTTCAGAATGCCGACAATGCTATTGTTGTAAATGTTATCAACAATGGCGATGAAACGAGGTGTAATATTAATTGGAACGGAAAATTTTTCAGTTACGATTTTCCCGCACATTCGATCACTACTTTGAAATGGAATAATTAAAAATGCCTGCAATTATATGAAAAGAAAAATTCTCTTCACTGTAATCACGATACTACTCCCTGCCTTATTAATAGCACAAAATGCTTCAAATAAAAACTTTGTAAAGCTGGGTGTAAGTCAGATTAATATCACGCCGGATCAACCTGTAATTATGAGTGGATATGATGCGAGAAAAACTCCTTCAACAGGTATTCATGATTCTCTTTTTGCATCAGCATTATTTTTTTCAGGCGAACAAAATGAAGCACTGCTCATTTCTGCCGATATAATCGGTTTCCCTTTTGCATTTGTTGATTCAGTTAAGAAAGTGATCTCCGAAAAAACAAGAATTCCTACTGATCATATTATGATCATCGCGACGCACGATCATGGTGGTCCCGCAATACATACTTACGAACCGCAACTGCCGCAGTCAAATGAAGATTATATTCAAACACTTAAAGAAAAACTTGTTACCCTTGCAATGAAAGCGATGAGTAACCCGCAACCATTTTCGATGGGAATCGGCAAAGGAAAATGCAACATGAACATCAATCGTCGCGCTGTATTTGCAGATGGTGGTGTTTGGCTGGGAAGAAATCCTGATGGTGTTTGTGATCACGAACTGGATGTAATAAAATTTGTTGATGCAAAAAATAATTTGATTGCATTATTCGTCAATTGGCCCTGTCACGGTACTACAATGGGACAAGAAAATTACCAGTTAACAGGAGATTGGCCTGCATCCGCAGCGCGTTACATTAGAAAACTTGCAGGCAAAAATATTGTAGTAGCAATAACTGCAGGAGCATCTGCGAATATCAACCCTATTTATGGACCAGGAAATGACTTTAATGAATCGGAGGCAGTAGGTTATCATGTTGCCAACGAAGTGTGGAGGGTAATTGATCAAATAAAAACTTCTCCTGATAAATCATTAAAGTTTGTCAACTCAAACATTAATTTCCCTGGTAAAAAGGGTTGGAATGATCAGTTTCCGCAAACATCTCTTCCCACAGGTTCTGATGTTAATATTCGGCTAACGGGTTTGAAATTGGATGACATAGTTTTGTGTGGTATATCAGGAGAACTGATGACTGAAATGGGCTTACAGGTAAAGAAAGAATCTTCTTATTCCAATACGATTATCATAACACATTGCAATGGGTTAACCGGTTATATCTGCACAGATAAAGCCTTTTCAGAAGGAGGTTATGAACCAAAAGTGAGTCACCTCATGCCCGGAGCCGAACGGCCGTTGGTCAGGAAATTTTTGGAAATGATTCATTCATTTTGATGGATAAAAGAAGCAAAAACTTTTTGAAAGGAGATTCGCATCTGGCATAGAATGGCCTCTTTTCAGACGGCTTAATAAAGGGGGTTCGATACCCAAACAAGCAGCGATTTGCTGCTGAGGCAATCTTTGGAAAATATGCGGATGTTTTTTGATGAGACTTAACTACCGCTCTGCAGGCGTAACAGATTTTATTTCCCTCAAATTATTTACTATGGAATTAATTCAAGATTCATATGGGAAAGCAACAATTCAAACTCTTCGTCAGTGAATTCCAATTCCCCACAGAAAGGGTTAATAAATGTTTGACAATATCTAATCGATTTATCTCCATATTCTATGAGTTAAAAGCCTCAGGGCGTTTTTAGCATTGCACACAAACCTTAGGCGGCTTGCCTGCGTTTTAGAATCGTTTCTCTCATTCATTAATTTACAAATCTCCTCTAATAAAAGTCAATTCAGGCAGCAAAATTAGCACCTCCTTCTCCTCTCCTTCCCTCCTCCAATAAACTACAAAATTGATTTTTGCACCTCGCAATTCATAATTCCCCTTCTTGATGTTTTCAATTTCTTTAATGAATTGCTGCGAAAATTTTAAAACTGATTGCCCCTTTGAATTCAAGCATTCATATCCATATAAAGTCAAAATGTCCCCGCTTATTAATTGCGAAATCAAATATTGTTTATTTTTGAAATAGTCCAACCAAATATCTTTGAAGGTTAGCTGCAAAACCATTTCGCTCGGAGGGTAAAACAATTCTTCAATCTCACGCCTTTGTAAATTATCACATGAAAGATTATCTAGAAGATTGGTGTTAATATGAAATGTCAAATTCTGTTTTGCCCTGGTCATTGCAACATACAATTGCCGTTTAGCTTCATCTGATGCAGCATTAAATTTGTCAAGAATTAGAAACACATTATCAAATTCCCTACCCTTAGCTTTGTGAATCGTTGAAACAAATATTGTCTCACCATTTTCATCGAAAAAATCTTCTAGTTTAGAGTCTCGAACGAAAACTTCAAAATCTGACTTGTATTTTCTATTGGGGTTTGTTGCTTCAAATTCCTTAATCATGTTGACGCAAACTTCCAACTTAGTACTTTTATGAAACTTACTCAAAAGCTCTCGTTTTGCATTTGTCCAAACATCATCACTTATGACGAAATCATCATCCGATAAATTTATCTTGTCTAAAAAGTACCTCACTTCGGAAAGGTTTTGCAAATTGAAACCGTCGTTAGTTTGAATCAGTTTTGCATGGATATTATTTTTTAAGAGCAGACCAGTAATTTGTAGCGCTTCATCATTAGTCTTTGTAAGTACGCATGTAGTTCCCCTGAGTTCGGACGCAAGTAGATCCTTTACTAAGGGAGTAACGAGGCTACTGCTCTTATATCGAAACAATTTAATTTTGCCATTATCTGTTTGTTTAGCAATAATTGGAGTAGTTTTCAAACGGTGACTTATTTGCTGAACAAACTGATTAGTAAAATCAACAATGTTGTTCTTGCTTCTATAATTTTCAACTAACTCATACTTTACAGCTCCATGTACTCTTATAAAACTCACTAAAAACTTGGAGCTCGCACCCCTGAATTCAAAAATATTTTGATCGTCATCACCAACTGCAATCACCCTCATTTCTTCATTCTGCTCCATTAAAGTATTTATCAAATTGTATTCATCCGCGTCCATATCCTGTGCTTCGTCAATCACCAATACAGTCTTTGTAATTCGACTCGCTTCAACTTCCTTATTCTTGATTTTCTCCACTGTTTTCTTCAAAATGACATCAGATTTCACTAAACTTCCGACTTTGCCTAAGAGATCAAAACAGTACGAATGAAACGTTTTTATCTCAATGAAGTTGGCCGCATTCCCGATAAGCTGAGTTAATCGTTTTTTGAACTCAGTTACAGAGGCTCTAGAAAAGGTAATCATAAGCAATTGCTCGTGCTTTACATCTTCCATTAAAAGCAATGAAGCAAGCTTATGAACCAATACTTTTGTCTTTCCACTCCCTGGACCAGCAGCTACAACAATATGTTTGGACTCTTTATCACTAATAATTTTCAATTGAGTTGCAGAAAGTTCTCCAAAGAGTTGTCTGAATTTTGAAGGAGTAAGATTTCGTTTAATTTCGGTCTGTCGACTTCCTTTGAAATATTTGTTAAGAAATGAAGTGTAATTCAGTTGGAAATAATCATCTACAAATTGCAAAGCATCTTTGTAGTCATCAATCATCTTCTTTGCATATTCGCCAACAATGTGAATTTGTTGAATCTTATTTTCATAAAACTGACTTAATTTTTGATAATCTTCAATCTTATAATTTACTTTATTATTTTGTTCAACTCTTTCAATAGTTAGGGCATTATATAGAACAAGAAAACCGCCTTCTATTTTTATAGCATCAATTCTTGAAAGATAAAAGAGCGAGTCTTCAATGTCATCAATTGACACATTCACCTCAAAAATCTTAGGACTCTTCATAAATTCGTCTCTCAATTCCTGAACCGAAAACTCAACGAGAACTTCTTCTTTTTCTGGTTCAACATCCGAATGATTCAAGTTGGTTTTCTCGTAAAGAAATTCAATTATGAACCTAGCCAGTTCATGCCTTCTAGCCAACTTTTCTTTCAAAATTGCTTTGGGCTGTAGGCTGAGCACGGCTATATGATTTTTTGAATATGCCAAATTCTGCCTCTTTATCCTATTCTTTATTGCCCAAATGTTGAGGACGGTTTTAATTTTATTTATGCTTACATCATCACAACCATTTGCCTCAGCTTCTTCATTCAATTCTTTGATGTGCAATATCTTTTCCTGTTCCTCAAAAACTGGAAGCAAATAGTCTTCAATTTTTCGGAACGATTCAACAATCTTAAGCGAACGGTTTTTGTTTTCGCCTTTCTTGATGAATGCCGTCAAGTCTTTGGCGTCAGCCAGGATTTTTTCCTCACGAAGAAGATTAACAATGTTTATAACCTCTCCTTTTACAATCCCCAAATGATCGCTGATATAATCAATTCTCGATTCGGCACCATCTTCATTTGATTGTTTCCTGTTTTTGCTCGAAAGAAGTTTCTTGATAATTCGGATTCCATTTTCCTTTTGGCCAGCCTCAAACCTTTTCGATGCATTAATTTTATTAATAGCCTCTTGCGCATTTTTTGATAGAATACTATCGGCAAAAACCCTGGGCATATTTTGCCCACGCTTCAAATAACCAGCATTTTCCAATGCTGCAATTGCAGTGGTTACTCTTGTCTCAATATCACGGACGCTATCATCCCAACCGGCTTTTCGAGCGATCTCCAAAGCAGAGTTCGATACAGTTGAACGAAATCTTGTAATTTCTTTTATTGCTTTCCATACCTGTCGAATTTCTTTAATTGAAAGTTTGGTTTGATTCAGCAGAATAAAATGTTTGTCAAGGTCCTCCTCATTAAATAATACAAAACAATCTGCAATAATATTTTCATCCCTCCCGGCTCTTCCTGCTTCTTGAATATAGTTTTCAAGTGAATCGGAAATTTCATAGTGGATCACCATGCCAACATCTTTTTTGTCAACCCCCATTCCAAATGCTGAAGTAGCAACCATTATTTGAACCTGGCCTGAAATAAAAGCGTTCTGATTTGTGGTTTTATCTTTCACATCCATTTTGCCATGAAAGGGTCTTGCATTAAAGCCGTCCTCATTTAATCTCGCAGCAAGCGTATCTGCTTTTCGCGTCCTGGAAACATAAATTATTGTCGGACAATTCCTTTCTTCAATCAATTCCCTAACAGACTGATACTTTTGCTCGTCGTTTGCTTTCTCAAAAACTTTGTATTGTAGATTTGTTCTTGAAGCTTTTGACGTGTAAAGTTCAAGCTCCAGGGAAAGTTTCTCCCTAAAGTAATCACGAATGTCTTCAATTACATTTTGCTTTGCTGTTGCCGTAAAGCAAGAGACGGGGATTGGATCCTCCAGGTTTTTCTTACTCTGAATAGATTTGATAAAGTCGCCAATATATAAATAATCAACTCGGAACTCTTGTCCCCACGATGAGAAGCAGTGGGCTTCATCAATTACAAAGCGAACAATCTTCCTGCCTAAAATCAATCTCTCAATTGTACGTGAACGCAATGACTCTGGAGAAATGTATAGAATGGATGCCGACCCATCTTCAACTCTTTCGAAAGATTTGGACCTTTCAATCGGGTCGAGTAGCCCGTTTATTGTAACCGCTTCAGTAATTCCAATTTTCTCGAGGTTGTCAACCTGGTCCTTCATTAATGATTGCAAAGGAGAAATTATTACAGTTAATCCATTTGAACATTCACCACTCATCAAGGCAGGGACTTGAAATGTGATGGACTTGCCGCCGCCAGTCGGAAATACCGCAAGAATTGATTTGTTGTCGATTGCAGCCTCTACTGCTTTCTCTTGTAAGGGTTCACCACCATAAGTTCTGAATGAATCAAATCCAAAAAACCTTTTAAGACCTTTATATATATTCAATCTGTTACTACAATACTTACATCCGGACAGGCAAGGTCTGTTTCGAAGTCGGAAAACTATTTTTTCGACTTCGGGATAATTTTTTAACACCCAGCGAGGAGTGATTGAATGAATTTCTTTGTTTTGAATGAAGGAGTCGATTAGGGACAAACCATAAGCCATTTCAATTGGGTTCTCCTTAACCAATTTTCCCAGGTCAGCATGTTCGCAAATTTCATTTTCAAACTTTTGTCGAATTAATATTTCAGCGTTTAAGGTCAAACTTCTGTACGATAGGAAACGAAAAAACGAGTGGAATTCCGCCTCATCCTTCAACAACAAATAAAAGATTTGCTTAAGTAATTCATCTGATTGTTGAAATGCAGCAATTTCATCATTTAATAAGTCCTTAGCCTTAATTGAATCATTTAAAGGATTGCTTGTTTCTTCTGGATCAAGCTTGTCGTCTTTTAGAAGTTTATGGTATGGCTTGGTAGGAAAGAGAAGGGGCGAAAGATGCAATGTGTCGATTATATTCTTCGAATCTATCCGTGCATTAATTAGTGCATTTTGGATATACTTCAAGTCATGATTGAAAATGTTATGCCCACAAAGGAATTCCGTTCCTTTAATAAATTGAATGAATTCAGATATTGAATTTTTGTGAAAATAGCTTCCATCATTCTTGATTCCGCCAATATCAAGAATTTTTCCAGTATTTGGTTCAATCTCTGTATCTACGAATGCAATTGAGCTCATTTATTATTTGCTTAGTGCTATTATTGTTGAAAAATAGACATTTTTCAACCTTGCCGGACAAACCTGCATTTAAGAAACGAGCCTTATTCCTTTAATATTATTAAACCCTTAAGAAGTTCTCTCGCTAGAGCTGGTTATGAAATGAGGGCAAATTAAAAACCCGCCTTCGCTAAAGCTTCGGCGGGTGAGAGCGGACCGGACGGGACTCGAACCCAAACCGGCACATATCTTAAAATCAATTTCTTACAACTGTCACTGGAATCGTACTCAATGAATCACTCACTATCTTCTTGTCATCGAGTTACTGCAAATCAATACAAATTTAGCCAAATTTATCTTCAAATATTCAATTTTACCTTTGTAGCATTGCAGCCAAAAGCACTAAAAATCTAATTGTGAAAGATGGGAACAATTAAACAATATTCGGATCTCAGGGATTATATTAAAGATGCCCAGGAATTGATTGATCAAAATCCGATGCTTTATCATTTTCTTACTGAAACCATAAATCGTGTATTAGATAAGAAAGTCAAAGTGCACAAACTTTTTAGAATTGAAAGGGATGCAAACATCATTATGGTTTTATTCACTACTGAAGTATGTCTCGTTTATGAAAACAGTTTCGATGAAAGCCTAATTCAACTTCTGTCGGACGAACTTGAATTTAGCAAGTTTAAACGTTACCAATTTGCTGGCACGAAAGCTACGGTCGACGCGCTGTTCAAAATGAACGACGCTGAGTATGAGATGCAAAAACACCGTATCATTTACAAGTGCGAAAAGGTTTCAGAAAATTTTATCACAGCTCCAGGACGAATGGAGATGGCGGATATAGGGAGATTGGACGAATTGATTCCATTGAGCGAAGGATTTACCGAAGAATATTATGGGAAAGAGGATAATGATGGTGATGCAGCAACGCGTGTAATTACTGGAATTCAAGCCGACA
>PSRI01000268.1 GCA_003175935.1 Bacteroidota bacterium | reverse complement strand
AACTGGTAGACACGCAGGACTTAAAATCCTGTGGCCAGCAATGGCTGTACGGGTTCAACTCCCGTCCCGGGTACAGGTCGGCTTTAATGGTTACATTTGCAGGCCTCAAAACAGTTCTTCTTGCGGCGGTGGCGAAACTGGTAGACGCACTACTTTGAGGTGGTAGCGACCGAAAGGTTGTGGGAGTTCGAATCTCCTCTGCCGCACAAAAAACCTTCAGCATTTACTGAAGGTTTTTTATTTTATCTCCCGTACATTTTAAAACGCAGCATTAATTTTCGTAAAAATTTTTTCTAAACCCGGAGCAGTGGGATGAAATCCATCTGTCGTCTGTACTAATTCTCCATTAAGTCCTTTCAATTCAGAAT
The DNA here is from genome assembly GCA_003175935.1 of Bacteroidota bacterium. Lineage (GTDB taxonomy): Bacteria > Bacteroidota > Bacteroidia > Chitinophagales > Chitinophagaceae > PSRI01. Next base: position 25,345 of record PSRI01000268.1, on the reverse strand, counting down.
AAATATCTATGATCTTTCCTGCAAAAGCCTGCTCGCTATTCATCACAAAATTATAAGACTCTACTTCACTACTATGTCCCGTATCAACTGGAGGAACATTACAAATTTTCACGCTTATCTGAGCATTCTCCAATGCTGTAACCAGCTTCTTTAAGTCCCTGATATATTCGGAAGCACTGAAACCTCCGAGCAACTCGTTCGTGCCAAATAAAACAACAGCCCTTTTTGGACTAAGTTCAGTGATGCTGTTCAAAAATGAAGCAATGCGTGAAGTGGTTGCACCAGATTCTGCAAACAGACTAAATGTATTTTCGGGTCTTGCCGCCTGCAATCTTTCCAAAATTGTATGAGCCGCAGCTCCGGCATCACAACCATCCATAATACTATGCCCAATCAACATTAAATCTGCATTTTGATATTCTTCGTTTCTCACCCGCACCCAATCAATATTTATGGAACCCGAGAATGGTTTGAGGAAAAATTGAGATTCCCTGGGCAAAGTATAATTTGATGTTGCTTTAATGTTCTCGTAAGTATAGGTTACAGATGATTTATTTTGTTTCGTAAGATTTTCTATTTCGTATATAAAATCATAATCGTTTCTAATGATCCTAAGTATTACATCATCATTAACCGAAACTGGCTGGGGAGGAACCGATCCCATCCCCCCTTCACCATCTACCAATTGCCACAATCCACCTAGATCTGAAAAATGCACTTGTGCTAAAATATTTCCAGTCGTCCATTCAATTCCAAACATTAAATAATCATCCTCAGTATTAATAATTTTTATTTTGACTTCATAGATCAACCTCTTGGTTAGAGAGGATGCTGAATTTATGATCCTGTCCGATAAGCTCCCACCGGTTAACTTTAAATAACTGTCAGCTATAGATGCTGTAGCTACGCCGCTCACGCTCCAGCTACTGTCAAGAGACCCACCATTAAAATCATCATACAGGATTGTAGAATCAATCATTCGGGATTGATTGTTATTGATGGGATTAAATGGATTCCCTCCTGTGTAAACCTGTTCATCATGCTTACGACAGGAACTACTGATTCCCGATAAATAAGCCGCACAAATACTATATCCAATTCCGGAAATAAAAGATCGCCTCTTCATATTTTCCTAATAAAACTTGTTATTAAATCGAAGAATGAATTAAAGGACCAGGGATGAATCAAAGCGGGAAAAGGGAATGGAATAGAGTTGTTGCCGTGGCTAAATAATCTAATTTTGTACCAGTATTAAATAATTCCTGTTTGGATTTGCAAATCATTGGCTATTAACTATTAAATATGCCAGCTATGATAAAGAAAATTCCCGGAAAGTTGAACCAAATGATTATAATGATGTTTTAAATATTTACCCGGAGGAGGGAAAATCTTTACCCATTTTGCACAAATTTTCGAATACTATCCCCAATTAACGGATGCGACACTCTAAGTTGCTTTTAAGTCCGGTTACACATTTTATTTTATAATTACCTTGTAAAAAAAAGAATAATGGCCACATTGATCAAATGTCCCAGTTGCAGTTTTGAATTTCAGCTCGAAAATGCACTGAATGAAGAATTGAAGAATAAAATAGAAAAGGAAAAGCAGGATTTACGCCAGCAAATGTTGGATTATAAGAAAAATAAAGAAGAGGAATCAAGAAGGAAAGAAGAAGAATATAATGTGATTATGCGTCAACAGCAGGAAAAATTTCAATTGCAACTTGATAATGAAATAAAAAGAAAAACAGCAGAAACTGAAGAAAATTTGCGTAAAAACATCGCGGGAGATTTCGAAAATAAACTCAGACTACTCGAACAAACCAATAAAGAATTCGAAGAAAAGCTTAAGCTCTCCCGCAACAAGGAACTGGAGTTTATGAAAAAGGAGCTCGAGCTCAAAACACAGCAGGCAGAGCTGGAACTCAAAATGCAACAAAAACTTTTGGAGGAAAGAGCGCTGATTGCAGAGCAAATACGCAAACAGGAACTGGAAAAAAACGCTCAGAAAGAAAGTGAATTCCAACTCCGTCTTAAAGAAATGGAAAAGCAGCTCGAGGACCAGAAAAAGCTTGCAGAAGAAATGAAAAGAAAGGCCGATCAGGGATCCATGCAATTACAGGGTGAAGTACAGGAATTGCTCCTGGAAGAAATCCTTAGAAATGCCTTCCCTTTTGATGTGGTTACTGAAGTGGGTAAAGGCGTTCGGGGAGCGGATTGCATTCAAATCGTAAGAAACCAGTATGGACAGGAATGCGGTAAAATCATATTCGAAAGTAAACGAACCCGCAATTTTGAAAACGATTGGATCGACAAACTGAAAACCGATATGCGCAGTTTGGGTGCTGAACTTGCTGTAATCGTTACCCAGGCTCTCCCCAGAGATTTAGAAAGATTTGGAGAGAAAAATGGGGTCTGGGTCTGCAGTTTTTCTGAAGTGAAAGCTCTGGTACACGTATTGAGGGATGGAATTATTAAGGTCTTTAATGCAGGAAAATCCCTCGAAAATAAGGGTGATAAAATGCAAATGCTCTATCAATATCTCACCGGAAATGAATTTGCAGAGCAGTGGAAAGCCATCAGGGAAGGGTTTTTAACCATGAGAATGGCTATTCAAAGAGAAAGAGATGCAATGGAAAAACTCTGGAAAGCCAGAGAAAAAAGCCTGGAAAAGGTTCTTCTAAACGCTTCTCACATCAGAGGTTCTATTGAAGGCATAGCCGGATTGGATTCTATCGACCTGAATCTGCTGGAAGACAATGAAGAAGATACTTTATTAGGGGGTTGATACGTTATAGACTATCCATATCCTCTTTCAACATGGGTTGGTCAATAGTCGTCATATTACTTTTTGCCTTAATCTGGTACATCACTCAAACTCAAAAGTTTACCTTAACTGAGTCCACTGACCAGCAGGGGCATGATAAAATATCACCCGAAGAGTCTGCGATTTCCTGCCCGCTGGTTTATTATGGCCATGATCTCTCATTCTCCGACGGCGTCATCAATGCTGTACTTACAAAACACTTTCCCTTTTATACCAAGTTACTTGATGTGGATCGCGATAAATTTATTAGTCGGATTAAGAAATTCATCGAAAGCAAAATCTTCATCATTCACGACAATAAGGGTTATCGTGAAATGCCTATTTTAATTAGCGCATCCGCTGTTCAGGTGACATTTGGATTAAAAAAATATCTGCTCTCCCATTTCAATATCATTCAAATTTTCCCACAGGAATTTGTTGGACTGGAGCCTTTTAGAATTCTCATTGGAAATGTAACCGGTAACACCATCAATATTGCCTGGAAACAATTTCTTGAAGGTTATAAAAACAGGCACGATCTGCAAAACGTCGGGCTTCATGAAATGGCCCACGCATTATACTATCAGAATTTTGAAACTGAGATGTATGTTGATAAAGATTTCAAAGAATCATTCGCGCAGTTCAATTCAATTGGTGATAAAATCTATCACAAAGAAAAAATTCTCACAATCGGACTCTATTCAGAATATGCAATCAAAAACTTCCAGGAGTTTTGGGCAGAAAGCATTGAAATTTATTTTAAGAGTCCCGATCGCATGCATCAGCACTATCCTGAACTCTACAGCGCGATATGCGATGTTTTGAATCAGGATCCGCTTAATTATCCCATTAATCTCTTTCAAAAAAATTAGCTTAGAATCTGTAATTCATAATTATTATATTGGTGGTCTTTAAAACCCTGCCAAATGATTAGCGCTTTCTGGATATTTACCCTTCCATACATTTTGTTTGGATTATTTTCAACTAATCAAAGTCTCAAAAAGTCAATAGAACTGAAAAAAAGAAATTCTATTTCCTGCAGTGTGTTAGATTCATTTGCTCCCGACAGTTCGAAAAGTGCAAAGTTTATCAGTGTCTTACCCGGCTGGGGAAGTTATTCACGAAAAATTTCATCCGGCGTAGATAGCACTCAATACTATTTCAATCAGGGATTGAATATGTATTATGGTTATCACATGTACGAAGCATTTTATTCTTTCAAAGAAGCAGCCCGTTTCGATTCTGGTAGTGCCATGGCATATTGGGGACAGGCGCTCGTATTGGGCCCAAATTATAATTTCGCTGCCCACTACAAAATGCCATCCAGAATTTTCGACATTTTGAAAAAGATGAATCAAAATAAAGCTTCTGCAAGTCCGGTAGAGCAGGCGTTAATTGAAGCAATGAACCAGCGATATTCTTCAGACAGTCTGGATAAAAAAAGAAAGGAACTCAATCAGGCTTATGCAAATAGTATGCATGAGTTGATTCCAAAATTCCCGGATGATGAAGATGTAAAAATGCTGTATATAGATGCAATGATGCTTATTCATCCCTGGTCTTTTTGGAACACCGATGGCACACCAAAGGAATGGACTCCCGAACTTGTTCAAATTTGCGAATCAGTTTTAAAAAAAGATCCTCAGCATCCTGCAGGTCTGCACTATTACATTCACTTAACTGAAGCTTCACGAAATCCTGAAGTTGCACTGGAAAGCGCGGATCGTTTGAAAGAATTACTTCCGGGCATTGCGCACATGGTTCATATGTCGAGCCATGAGTATGAACGCAATGGATTATATCCTATGGGTGTTGATGTAAATGATTCAGCAGACCTGGACCTTGCCCTTTATAATTCAATAACTGAGCATTTGAAAAAAGCTCCACATGCAACTCATTACCTGGCTGTGCAAACTTATTGTGCTTTAATGGGTGGCATGTATGAAAAGGGAATGGAAGCAGCGCTGCGTTGCAGAAAATCAGTCGAGTTGGATCGGGAAGATTTAGACGCGCAATACATGTATATGATGCCATTAATGGTTCAGGCAAGGTTAGGCAAATGGGACGAAATCATAAAAGACACTACAAAAATTACAAAGCAATTTCCATACGCAAGTATACTTTATGATTTTGCAAAGGGAATGGCATTTGTACGGAAGGGTAATGTAAAGAAGGCAAACAAATATCTAAAGGATCTGGAAGAAAATCTGACTGACACCATTTTGGAAAAAGATAATTCTCCTCAAAGCCCTACAATCATGCCGGCCAAAGTTGCAGGCAGCATATTGAAAGCATCGATTCTTTTTTATCAAAAGAAATACCAGGAGGCAATTGAAACAATAAATGCAGGAATTGCCGTTGAAGATCAAATTATTTACTCGGAACCGAGAGACTGGATGATGCCGGCCCGTCAATACCTGGGAGAGTTTTATATGAAAATGAATCAACCGGAACTTGCTGAAAAAGTTTATCGTGAAGATCTTGTTGTAAATCCCGGAAATGGCTGGTCTTTACTTGGATTGCACAATAGCTTGAGCGCTCAAAATAAAACAGGTGAGTTGGAAGAGCTCAAGACAAAATACATGAAATCATTTTCGCGCGCAGATACAATGCCTGTTTCATCGGCATTTTAAGTTACAACATACACGAGCCATATTTCTTCGAGCCAGTGAAATTTAAGTGTGAGATTGGTTGTGGCAATTTTTAAGAATTCGCAATCTATTTCGCCTGCAATGATGCTATTATTAGATTCTGTAAAATGAATTTTTTGAAGGAGAATATGGCTGCTAAAATCAACTTCTCCATGGCCATACCATTTAAATACAGCTTCTTTTGCGCTCCATAGTAATGTGAGCATTTGTATTCTGGAAAGTTTGCCCGACAAACCTCTCCATGAACCGGAATCAATAAAATCAATTTCAGAATCGTTGAGAAATTTATATTGAATTCTTTCAATTTTTTCGGCAGGCTTTTCTATGTCAACTCCCACTCTGTGTTTATTACTAACAATAGCTGCCGCATAATCTCCGCAATGAGAAATTGAAAAATGATAAGCTTCATTCAACAAGAACGGTTTGCGGGTATCTGCAATTTTGATGAGGTCATATGGAAAGTCAGCATATAAATATTTCAGGAGCCATCTCCCAGCAAGATGCTGAAGTCTTTTGTGGGGATGAGTAATACTTCTTTGTAATGGCACAGATTCTAAAAAAAATAATTCGTCCTCTGCAATGCGCCAGACCCCCAATTTTGCGGCTTCGTTAATAGAATGTTGATAAAATAGAGGCATGATTCAAAACTTAGCTGCATATTCGCAACCTGACTTATTTCCCATTTAGTACCTAAATTAAGCAACTAAATAAAAGGTTGTGGGACTTAATTCAAAAACTAACATTTAATACTTTCAGACACCCATGATATTAAGCGATCAGAGAATTTTGGAAGAAATTGAAAAGGGTACCATAAAAATTGATCCCTACGACAGAGAATGCCTGGGAAGCAATAGTTATGATGTGCATTTAGGGAAATGGCTTGCAACTTACCGGGAGCATATTCTTGATGCAAAAAAGCATAACCAGATAGAATATTTTGAAATCCCGGATGAAGGATTCGTATTGTACCCTCATATTTTTTATCTGGGTGTAACACAGGAGTACACAGAAACCCATGCGCATGTTCCTTTTTTGGAGGGAAAATCTTCAACTGGGCGGTTGGGAATAGATATTCATGCAACAGCAGGCAAAGGCGATGTAGGATTTTGCGGAAACTGGACTCTTGAAATTTCTGTTAAGCAGCCCGTAAGAATTTATAAGGGAATGCCAATCGGACAATTAATTTATTTTCCTGTTGAAGGAGAAATTGAAGTGAAATACAACCAGAAAAAGAATGCAAAATATAGTGGCCAGCCTGACAGGCCCATCGAAAGTATGATGTGGAAGAATAAATTCTAGTTAGTAGTTGATGGTTTGTAGTTTGTAGTTTTAAGTCTAGGTACTAGGTACTAGGTACTCCCAGTCTTTAAATCTTCTTGTACTTCCTGTAGTAAGCAATCAAATCAGCAATTACTTCATTGTAGGTCATTACCCCGGATGGTTGTTCATTCGCCTGCAAATATTTTCCATACATCCACCTGATAGCTGGCTCAATGGGGTTCTCATATTTTTCAAGATATACTCTTAGTATCCGAATATCATTTTTCACTTCAGGATGGAGTTGATTGGAAAAATGTCGGGCCTGGACAGAATCAACCATATAAAGATTTCGGTTCGAGTAGAGAAACAAATCGAAATAGGTTGAATACAGAAGCAATGAGTCAGTTGTTGTTGATGCAACCAGGTAACCCACAAAATTGGCTTCGTTTTCTTTCGCGTATCCTAACTGGTGAGCCACTTCATGTACGCAAACATAAGGCTTAAGAAAATCCGGTACTGTGGTATTTACCTGAGCTTCTCCAGTAAGCGGATTATAGTAACCAGTAAAACCCATATAGTTCCCCAACCATCCAAAAAATGAAGTCTTAATCGAACGATTTGAATATTTGAGAAAAGGATAAACCTGGTTTGCATGCAGATATGCCTGATCGGTCCTCAGGTATAGTGTTCCGTTAGTCGGGTATTGAGATTTATTCCTAAGCTCTGCTTCTTTAAAGGCATTTATTTTGGCAACAATTATTTCGTTAACAGCGATAAGTTCTTCTTTACTATATTTTTCTCTTTTGATTTCTATTTGGGACCTTATGCCAGCCCGGTTATAATTGAGTCCCCATACCAGATTAAAAATGATATAAACCGCCAGGATTACAGTTAATAATTTAAGCGCCCCTCTGCCAAATGAATTCCAGCTCACCTTTTTTTGAACCAGGAGCCTGATCCATTTAACAATCTTCCAGATAATATAAAAAGCGGCAATGCTGTAAATGACGTCTCCAATGCTGAAGGGCAGCCAGCCAAAGAGGAACCTTAGAGCCTTGCCGATTCCCGGGTAGATCTCGGCAGAATAAACCCGTTCAATGAGCATTCGATCCAGGGAAAAAACCCTGATCACGAGGGCTAAAAGCAGGAGAATAATAAGGACGAGATTGGTCTTTTTCTTCAAAAAGGACTTCATGAATTTGTAAAAATAAATGATTGATGCTGAACGCGAAAGCTATATCTGGTTTGCGTAACTTCGTGGCCAGGGATGAAATCAGTGAATTTTCCCCCAAACCCTCGCAAATTCAATGATTTTACCTACCTTTGCGAGCCTTTAAAATGAGAACCATGGCAAACCGGCGGGAATTTGAGATCGCATTTGTGGGACTAAAGCCGGGAATTCATGAGTTCACATATGAAGTGGACGACAAGTTCTTTAAAGCCTATCAGCCACAGGATTTTACAAATTGCCATGCAACAGTAAAGCTCAAACTGGACAAGAACACTTCTTTTCTAATGCTGAAGTTTGAAATTGGCGGAACTGTAAATCTCTTGTGCGATCGTTGCGGAAATCCATTGAGCAAGACCCTTTGGGATGATTTTGAAGTATTGGTGAAAATGGTTGAAAACCCCGACGAGATGAATGGAAACGAAGAAGATCCCGACGTATATTATATTTCCAGAACGGAAAGTCATATTAATGTAGCCGGCTGGATCTACGAATTCATAAACCTTAGCATTCCTTTGCAGCGAATGTGCAGTGAAGAAGAAATGGGTGGCCCGCAATGCAACAAAGAAGTGTTGGATATGCTTAGGAAATTGAACGAAGAAGATAAAGATAGTGTGAACCCGATCTGGAAAGGTCTGGACAAATTCAGAAACAATTAAAATTTTTGTGTTATGCCAAATCCGAAACGCAGACACTCTCAGCAACGCAGCGCGAAAAGAAGAACTCACTACAAAGCTGAGACCGTAACGTTGACAAAAGACAGTACAACTGGAGAAACGCATGTACGCCACCGTGCACATGTAAGCGAAGGTAAATTGTACTACAAAGGAAAACTGGTAGCTGAGAAGTCACCTGTTAAATAAGTAGTTTTTTATTTCGCAATTCCAAATTCCGGATGAATAAATTTTATTTGGAATTTGGGATTTGTATTTTTTAGAATTTCCGCATATTTGCTGCATGAAAATTGGATTAGACATGATGGGTGGAGATTATGCTCCCCTTGAAGCAGTTAAAGGCGTCCAGGATTTTCTTTCAGATAAAAGTGATAATGTCGATCTCTTTCTTATAGGCGATGAGGCCCAACTCAAAGATCTCCTCATCAAATATCCCGTCGATCCATCCAAATACACAATAATTGATGCACCCGAAGTCATCGGCATGCATGAACATCCCACAAAAGCACTTAAAGAAAAACAACGGTCATCAATAGCCGTAGGTTTTTATTTACTTGCTAAGGGGCAAATTGATGCATTTATTAGCGCGGGTAATACCGGGGCCATGCTGGTTGGCGCACTTTATAGTATTAAAGCCATAGGAGGAATCTCAAGACCAACCATTGGCACTTATCTCCCACGCGAAAATGGAACTTTAGGTTTATTGCTCGATGCAGGTATCAATGCAGATTGCAAACCTGAGAACCTGGAGCAATTCGCCATGCTTGGTTCGCTCTTCGTTCAACATGTATGGAACCGACCATCGCCAAGAGTAGCATTATTAAACATTGGCGAAGAAGAAGGAAAAGGAAATATGCTGGCACAGGCAACTTTCCCATTGCTCAAAGAAAATAAGCAGATCAATTTCATTGGTAATGTTGAAGGTCGTGATTTATTTCTCGACAAGGCAGATGTTGTAGTGTGTGAAGGTTTTACCGGGAACGTGATTTTAAAAATGGCCGAAAGCATCCACGATATCACTGCAAGAAGAAATATTCACGACGAATATTTTGATCGCTTTGATTTTGAACAATACGGAGGCGTACCCGTTCTGGGCGTGGCTAAACCCGTTATCATAGGTCATGGTATTTCACATGGACCATCTTTTAAGAATATGATCAAAATTGCTCAAAGAATGATCGACAGTGATCTACTGGGCAAAATAAAAGAGAGTTTTACTTCACCGGACTAACCTGGGGATCCGGATAAAATTCATAGACCTTCCCTTTTTCAGTTGGAAAACTCAAATAATATCTGCCATTAGTGATGCGCATAACAGAACTTATGTTTTTACCTTTTAACCTGGTGGTACTCGAAAGTCTGCACGGTGTTCCACTACCTGATAACAGTCTTGCATAAACGATCTTACCATCTTCCCATTTAATATCAACAGTAAAATTTCCGCGGGCCTTCAGGCCTTTAACGTATCCGCTTTTCCAGGCTGTCGGCAATGCGGGCAGGAGCTGAACATGTCCAAGATGGCTTTGCAAAAGCATTTCGGCTAAACCCGCAGTTCCACCAAAATTTCCATCAATTTGAAATGGCGGATGCGCATCAAACATATTTGGGTATGCACCGCCTCCATTACTCATATTATAACCTTTTTCTCTGGTGAGCCTGAAGAGATTCCGATACAATCGATATGCATGATCCCCATCTAAAAGGCGTGCCCAGAAATTTACTTTAAAAGCAAGGCTCCAACCTGTTCCATCATCACCTCTTAATTCAAGCGTTTTGACTGCAGCGTCGGACAATTGCCTATTGAGTAAAGGAGAAATTTCATAACCGGGATACAAAGCATATAAATGCGAAACGTGTCGGTGATGTGGTTCCACATCTTCATAATCCTGGTTCCATTCCTGCAAATTTCCTTTAGCGCCTATTTTGAATGGATATAATTGTTTTTGAATTTTTATGATAGAATCGATGAATGCCTGGTCTGTTTGCAAATAACCTGCCGCTTTAACCATATTTGTAAAGAGGTCCTTGATTATTCCCATATCCATTGTTGTTGCAACAGATACCACAGATTCCTTTTTGCCATCATAATAGAAACCATTTTCAGGAGAAGTGGAAGGTGCAGTTACCCAATAACCTGAGGTATCTTTTATCAGCCAGTCCATAGTAAAAATGGATGCCTGTTTCATAATAGGATAAGCGGTTTCAGCAAGGAATTTTTTATTACCTGTAAATGCAAAATGTTCCCATAAGTGCCTGCATAGCCAGTCGGCTCCCATTGCCCAGTTCGCCCATCTGGGATCACCTTTTCCCAAATCACCAACAGGATAAGCCATGGCCCATATATCAGAATTGTGATGAACCACGAATCCCCTCGCATGATAGTAATCCCGTGCAACCTCTTTTCCTGTAACTGTAAGATTTTTGATCAATCCAATCAGTGGCTCTGTCATTTCCGAAAGATTAGTGAGCTCGGAAGGCCAGTAATTCATTTCCACATTAACATTGGTAGTATAGTTTGCACTCCAGGGTGCACGAAGTTCTTTGTTCCAAATGCCCTGCAAATTTGCTGGAATATTTGGCGTTCGGGATGAAGATATGAGAAGGTATCTTCCATATTGAAAATACAATGCCTCTAATGCAAAATCCTGAGTGCCTTCTGTATATTTTTCTAATCTTTCATCTGTTGCTAAAGCAGATTGTGCATTGTTTGCTCCATTCAATTCCAGCGAAACACGTGAAAAATATTTTTTATAATCCGCCTGGTGCTCATTGTAGAGTACATTAAAGTCTTTGGCATTTGCTTTTGCGAGATAGGAATGCACTAATTGCATTTCATCTTTGCCTTGTTTATCCGGACATTTATCAAATCCATTAAAACTGGTGGCTGCAGAAATTTCCAATAGCACTTCCGAAGCTTCTGTAATCTTAATTCCATCTCCCAACGATTCTATCTTACCATCCTTCAATATAGCCTTTACCGCAAACGCATATCGCATACCCTTGCATCCTGAAGTGTCATCATAAATTATCGGCTCTTTATTTACATTCCAATAACTGGGATCCACATGCGCAGGGGCTTTACCTCTAACAAGAAGCAGATTATTGCCTTCCTTTGAAACCTGAAACCTTAATTGTGAACTTGCATTTACGGTTAGGTTCAACTGCTTTGGTGTAAGTGATCTGATTTGTACAACTATAATCCCCGCAGGCGCACTCGCAAATGCCACTCTTTCGAATTCCATATCACCGACTGTAAATCGAGTATGCGCTACTGATCTGCTTATGTCCAGGTCCCGGTAATATTTAGTTGGCTGTTTACCTCCAAAATCCTGCTTAATTGTCAAATCGCCCAAAGGCAAATAGCTTTCTGAAAACAGGCCCTGCATTTTTTTGGCAAGGGCCGTACCTGATTCGAAATCGCCTTTTAATAACGCCTCTCTTGCCGGAGCGAGATTTGAAAATGCACCTGGATTAATATTCTTCTTCACAGGTCCACCACTCCACAAACTCGATTCATTCAATTGAATTAATTCTTCGTCAACTTTCCCGAAAATCATTGCGCCCAACCGGCCATTACCAATGGGAAGGGCCTCGGTCCAAATTGCTGCTGGTTGTTTATACCAAAGCTTTAAATCATCCTGTCCAATTGCGTTAAGACAAATGTTTGCAAAGAAGAATGTCCAAAGGGAAATTTTTCTATAGTTCATAGCGATATAGTTCAATTGATTTCGATGATAGCTTTTATCACTTTTGTCTCAGGTTTTAGCCACTTAGGAAATTCATCACGAACTTTTTCAAAAGCAACCTGGTGTGTAATAAATTTTGCCGGATCTATTTTTTTTTCACTGATTGAGCTGATTACTTTTTCAAAATCTTCCCTCGTTGCATTTCTGCTACTCATTAATGTAGCTTCTCTTTTGTGAAATTCAGGATGACTAATGCTGATATTTTCTTTTTGCAAACCTACCAGTACATATCGTCCTCCATGCGCGAGGTAATTAAAGCCATTTTGTATTGCTTTCAAATTACCTGTGGCATCTAATACTACCGTTGGCATTTCTCCATTTGTAATTTCCATTAGCTTTTCAATATGATCAGGACTGGTTGCATCAACTAAATATTCAATCCCCATCTCATTTCCACAAAACTGTAATCTGGTTTTGTTTACGTCCATTGCAATGACGCGGGCACCTGCAATTTTTGCGAATTCCATTACTCCCAAACCTATTGGACCAGCTCCAATAACAAGCACAAATTCATCTTCTTTTGGGTTTGCTCTCCTTATTCCGTGTGCACCAATGGCCAGCGGTTCAACGAGCGCTAATACATTAGAAGAAATATTTTTTGAATGCACCAGGGAATAAGACGGAACAGATAAATATTCCACCATGGCCCCATCAATGTGAACTCCAGATACTTTTAGCGATACGCAACAATTAGGTTTACCATTTCGACAGGCCACACATTTCCCGCAATTGAAATAAGGAATGAGTGTTACGATATCAGATTTCGAAAATCCCGGAGCGTCGGTCTGCACAATTTCAGCAGCAATTTCATGTCCCAATATCCGCGGGTAAGAGAAATAAGGCTGCGTGCCTTCGTATGCATGGAGGTCTGTACCACAAACACCAACGCGTTTTATTTTAATGATGGAATTTCCGGGTGCTGGAACGGGTTCAGCAATTTTTTTGTATTCGAAATTTCCAGGAATCGTACATATTAAAGCGTTCATTTAATAAAATTTGCGGGCCGCTATTTACGAAACAAGATTCTATAGGCAACGGCGTATTCAGAAGGATAAGTTTTCAGATTTTTTATATTGAGCCCATTAGGTTTTTGAGTCCACTCCATTTTTTCATTGCTACCAATCAGTTCCACGGATTTTACATCGCCGAATTTTGAGCCAGACGACAAAGATTTAATAATTACCGTTGACGATGGAACGTCCATAACAATTGCATACAGCGTATCCCCTTTTGAAGTGAAACGAATATCATTCTGAGTAAAGGGTTTCATTTTACTGTCTCCAAAAGAGCCTCCCACAACTTCTGTGGGTCCTTCTCCAAAAATCTTCCATGGCCTTGTACCGTATATAGATTCTCCGTTTATCTCCAGCCATTTGCCCATGGCGAGGAGCAAAGCCTGTTGTTGTTCCGGAATTGTTCCATCTGATTTAGGACCGATATTCAAGAGCAAATTTCCGTTCTTACTCACAATGTCTGCAAGATTTGTAATAAGATATTTAGGTGACTTGTATTCATCATCGGGAATAAAACCCCAGGATTTAAACCCTACAGCATCGTCAGTTTGCCAGGGTTGTTCCCTGATACCCACCAATTTTCCCCTCTCAATATCAAGAATTGCAGAACCATCTGGAAAGCTCTGATTTTTATAATTGAGGACCACCCCTTTTCCCCATTCCAAACCCTTGTTATAATAATATGCCGCAAATGTTTTTCTGTAAGGATCCATCGCCGGTTGCTCAATCCACCAATCAAACCAAAATAATTGGGGCTTATACTTGTCTACTAATTCCGTGCACCGGAGTAACCAATTATTCATGTATTCAGGCGAAGGGGTTTCATTTTCTTCACGGGCGGGACCATAAAAATCTGCATACGCAGGATCCATGACATCAGAATCAAATTTTCTTCCACCATTCATAAACCACCAATGTTCTATCCTATGGGAAGACAGTCCGAAAATCATTCCCTGGTTGCGGACCGCAACAGACAATTCACCAATGATATCACGTTTTGGACCCATTTCCGCTGCATTCCATCTGGAAAGTGCGGTTTTGTACATCGCAAAGCCATCATGGTGTTCAGCCACAGGAACAACATATTTGGCTCCTGATTTCCTGAATAATTCTGCCCAGGCATTTGCGTCGAATTTTTCTGCTTTAAAAAGAGGTATGAAATCTTTATATCCAAATTTTGACTGGGGACCGTAGGTAGCCATATGATGTTTGAATTCTTCACTTCCCTGTTGATACATTTGCCTGGGATACCATTCGCTTCGAAATGCCGGCACAGAATATACCCCCCAGTGAATGAAAATGCCAAATTTCGCGTCTTGAAACCATTCAGGACACTGGTAATTTTTTAACGATTCCCAGGTAGCCTGGTAGCGATCCTGGCCAAGCGAAGGCTTTACTAATAAACATACTGCTGCCAGCAAAAGGCAATGGAGTAATTTCTTCATGATTCGGCAGAATTTTATCATCTGAGCAAAAAAATCACACAAACAGGAAATCAGTTCTATATAATTAGAAGAGATGAAGATATCTAATTCAATCGGTAAAAAAAATCTCGCGATTGATTCCAAATTAAACTATTAAGGAATTCGGGCCTCTAAACTTTTCTTAGATATTATTTTGCGTTTATTTTTTAAAGAGATTTTGAGCCCTGATGAAGTTAATGCGATTAATATTGGGAAGGATTATAGACAAGAGAGAGGCTGCTTCAATAACATTTTTTATATGAAAAAAGCCACGCTTAACGCGTGGCCTTGTTTATTTTCTCTAAATCTGCAGAGCCTTAGCCTTGCGATTCCGGATTTCTTCTCAGCATAACAAACCCGGGAGAAAATAATTTCACTTCCCAAAAGATCAAGGGTCTAACAAAACCATCTACTTTGTCCCAGCTATGACGATTTTACTTTTCGTCTTGACGACGATTTACGTGTAGTATTTTTTTTAGAAGTTCTTGTAGTGTTCTTATTCGGCACTTTATCACCTTCTTCCCTGGCTTCTGAAAGTCCGATAGCTATTGCCTGCCTGGGGTTTGTTACCTTTTTACCGCTTCGTCCTGATTTCAAAGTGCCTTCTTTCATTTCACGCATGGCTTTCTCAACTTTGCCCTGTGATTTCTTCGAGTACTTTGCCATAAGATTATTTTTAAACAACTTCTGTATATCAGAATTACAAATTCATTGCCAATATTTTTCGAGTTAAAAATGCCAGAATTCGTTGTGTTCGATGAGATTTATGTTGAATTAATTCCACTTTAGCTGATTAAAATCCACGAGGAAACTACAGATTGCAATCGGGCAGAGTCAGCCTGCCGATGGATACGCAGTACCTAGTACTTAGTACCTAGTACCTAGACTAATTCAAATATTATCGAAATACATGAAAGGGCTAAAGAGGTTTAGATGTTGATTTCTACAATGTGATCCTTTTGATCGTCAATGAGGGAAAGGACCTGTCGCTCCTGCTCTATTCCGTCCAACCTAACTCTTGGTATGGGCATGGGAGTGTCGGATTGTGAGAAATTGATTTTGTAAATGGTCCTTCCATATTTATACTGCACAGTCAGCGTTTTCCATGAATGCGGAATGCAGGGCTCAAATTTTAATAAATTACCCTCTCTTTTCAATCCCAAAATAAATTCTGTCATTAGCTGATAGGACCAACCTGCGGAACCGGTATACCAGGTCCAGCCTCCTCGTCCCGTATGCTGATCCCCTCCATAAACATCTGCAGCAATCACGTAAGGTTCAACTTTATACCTTTCCATTGATTCAGTATCATTTGCATGATTCACGGGATTGATCAAATTGAAAAGTTCCCAAACCTTTTCCTTATTTTTTAAAGCTGCAAAGCCCATAATCATCCAGATGGCTGCATGGGTATACTGACCACCATTCTCCCTTACGCCGGGAACATAACCTTTAATATATCCGGGATCGAGATGAGATTTATTAAAAGGTGGCTCAAATAGCTGTATGATCCGACTACTTTTTTTCACGAGATATTTATAGGCGGACTCCATCGCAATACCGGATCGAGTTTTATCGACAGCATTGGATAGTACAGACCAGCTTTGAGCAATGGAATCAATTTTGCATTCATCATTTGTTGCTGATCCCAATGGCGTTCCATCATCAAAATAGGCCCTGCGGAACCATTCACCATCCCATGCATTGGCTTCAATATGTTGACTTAACTCTCTTGCGTTTGTTTCGCAAAATTCTTCCATGGTTGCATCCATTTTGATAATCGCTATTTTTTTGAATTGAATTAGTACTAAATAAAGGAAAAATGCAAGCCACACGCTTTCGCCTTTGCCTTCAATTCCTACTTTATCCATTCCATCGTTCCAATCACCTGAGCCCATAAGTGGCAATCCATTTACCCCAAATTTGGAAGCATGTTTAATAGCACGAAGACAATGTTCATAAAGACTGGCCTTTTCATCAGACTTAGAAGGCAAATCATAGTATGATTCTTCACCAACATTAAGAGGCCGGCCTTCCAGAAATCCAATTTGTTCATCAAGAATAGAGTGGTCAGCTGTTTCATTTACGTATCTGGCGGTAACATAAGGAAGCCAAAGCATATCGTCGGAGCAACGTGTTCTTACACCCCTGCCAAACGGAGGGTGCCACCAGTGTTGCACATCGCCTTCGCGGAATTGTCGGGATGCAGCCAGTGTAATTTGATCTCTTGCCATGGATGGAATAGATGTTATCAGAGCGATAACATCCTGTAACTGATCCCTGAATCCGAATGCACCTCCTGACTGGTAATAACCACTTCTTGCAAAAATCCTGGAAGCAATGGTTTGATATTTCAGCCATCCATTTGCCAGTAAATCAAAAGACAGATCTGGTGAATTCACTACGATAGAATCCAAAGTTTCAACCCAGAAGTCCAGCACCCTTTTCAACGATGCATTTGCCGCATTTCTGCCTTTAAACTGCGATATGATCTGAGTAGCTTCATTTAGATCTGATGCCGCACCAAGCCGGAAAATAATTTCTCTTTCTTCGCCAATTTCAAGTTCAACATTTACCTGAATAGCTCCGCAGGGGTCCATGGCAGCTCCCGACTTGCCGGAAAGTTTTGTCCGGAAAAGCGCATCAGGATTATAGAAATTTCCGTTCCTGCCGAGGAATTCAGTTCTGTCGCATGTAATTGTTTTTGTCGATTCATCCACATCGAAAAATGCTACTCTGTTTCCCCATTCTGTATTGTAATGATTACGGGCAAGTATAGCCGCTCCTGCGGAATCGGATTCTGTTATGATATGCATTGCGGATTTTGGCCTCAGATCGCCGAGCACCCAATCAACATAACCGGTGCAGGAAAGTCTTCTCGTCTTTTGAGAATGATTTTTTAGTTTGATAACTATAAATTTAACCGGGGCTTCAATTTCGACATACACTCGCATTTCGGAGCTAATCTGCGCTTCCTCATGGAGAAAAATACTATAACCAAATCCATGATGTGTCATGTAAGGTGTCTGCCCCGGATGAGGAAGGGATGAGAGTGACCAAAAATGTCCCGAGTCTTCATCTCTCAAATAATATTGCTCTCCTGATGTATCTTTTACCGGATCGTTTTCCCATGGACTCAGGCGCAATTCATGAGCGTTTTCAATCCAGGTGTAGGATTGTCCGCTCTCCGATATCACAGTTCCAAATCGTCTATTTGCAATAACATTGCTCCAGGGTGCAGGGGTTCTCCTGTCTTTTGGAATAGTAATAATGTATTCCCGTCCATCTTTTGAGAATCCTCCCAATCCGTTTGAGAAAAGCAGTTCGTATGTAGGAAGATTTTGTTCCGGTAGGGTTTGATAATTCGTAACCGGAGATAAATTAGGAATGGAAACCCTGAGCCGGGGCCTTTTATTGAGTTGTTCCTCCAGGGTGCCCATACTATCGGAAATGATTATGCGCGCAACAGTTTGAAATAAGATCCTGTCTTCGGGTGATATTTGATCTCCGGAGCGAACAAAAATTCCGCCAGGCTTATCACTCACTTCCGCTCCAATTGCTGCAGCTATCAATCCCAAAATTTGATTTTGGAGAGCCTGCCTGTATCCGCCATGATCTTCGTTCCATATCACAAGATCCACTGTAAGGCCTTTTAATCTCCAGTACGCATGCGCCTGCACCATTTGTTTTACCAGGTTAATGTTAGATGCATTTTCGATCTGAAGCAAAACGATTGGATGATCACCTGATATGGAATAACTCCAAAGTCCTGACTGACCCCGTCGATTCTGGGAAATTATATTTGGATCAGCCCGGAACAATGAATTTGCATAAATGACGGAACCTGCAAGTCGTCCATACAATTGTGCATCCGTTTCTGATGCATTTATTTGTCGCAATACGACCTGGCTGTGCGTCCAGGCAAGTTCCGCAGCTCTGTCTGCCAGGCGTTGGTCCTGGTATTTTTCAACCATACCATCGCAAATCTCTCTTGTATCTCCCATTCCAAAAACCATATCAACTGTTGCGGATTCTTCCGCCTGCAGAGTGATTCGATAGCGGATTGCCACAATTGGATCGAGCACTGATCCCTGCGTATTGGAAAGCTTGCCCGCCTTGCTCATTGCTGATGGTCTTTCCAGGTTATTGGAACGACCTATAAATTTCGACCGATCAGTTTCATATGAAACTTCAATTGTATCCACACCATGTACTTTCATAAGATGGAACATCCACGGAGTTTGTTCACTTGAGGCTCTTGGTCTTCGGGTACATAAAATGGTATGTCGTTGTGGATTAATTTCGGTTTGAACAAATAGATTATTAAACGCAGGATGTAAGGCATCTGCAACGGCCGAATTCAAAACAACTTCGGCATAGCTGGTTATTTCAAGAGTCCTTGTTCTTCTGGAATGATTATTTAAGTGAATTCTGCGCATCTCAATGTCATCTTCTGGCGAAACAACAATTTCTGTGTGCGTTTCAATATCATTATCGCGTCTTCTGAATTCAGCTCTTCCCTGCGAGAATACCACTTCATACTGCTTTGCTCTTGTCCTCGAAGGGTGGAAAGCAGAAGACCAGAAGACCGAATTGTCGAGATCATGTATATAACAGAAAGTGCCCCAGTTGTCTGCAGTACTATCCTCACGCCAACGTGTAACCGCAAGGTTCTTCCACCTGCTGTAACCCCCACCTGAATTACTTACCATGACGTGGTACCTTCCATTTGAAAGCAATTGTACCTGTGGTGAAGCTGTATGTGGAGTTTGGATAACGCGTAATTCTGTTTCCCCGGTCGAAAGCTGGATATTGTCGGCCTCCGGTGAATGGGTATAGAACACACGGGTCTGAGGAATTCTTTCGTGCAATAGCAGCAATGAAGCCTGGAACCTGGGCTCGGAAACAAATCGCCTTTGCATGGGCCGATCATTCAGCAAATAGTCAATAGCCAGTAAACTCATTCCCTGGTGGTGTGCCATAAAGGAACGGATGGTCACATAATTCTGTCCCCTGGGCATGCGGGACGCTGTAAAATCTATCGCTTCATAGAAACCATACTTACCGGTATATCCATTGGTTGAAAGTTCTTTTAAATTTTTGATGGCAGCATCAGGATTCACCATCAACGCCAACACTGACGCATAAGGTGCAACAACCAAATCTTCCCCTAATCCTCTCTTGAAACCAATTCCGGGAATACCAAAAGCTTTGTATTGGTAATTCATGGCTGCATCAACCATATTATATCCTGACTCTGATATTCCCCATGGCACATTTCTTTCTTTGCCATAATCAATTTGTGCGGCAACCATTGATTTATTGCTTTCATCCAGCAGCGTGTCATCATAAGTTGGCATTAATAACAATGGCATTAGATATTCGAACATGGAGCCGCTCCACGAAAGCAACACAGGGGAAATTCCTGTATTAGTAAGCTGCCGACCCAATGCAAACCAGGATTCCTGTGGAAGTTTTCCCTGGGAAATAGCAACAAAAACTCCCATACGAGCTTCGGATGCTAAAAGGTCGTAAAAGCTATTGTCCCTTCGGTGGTCATCTACATTATATCCAATAGATAAAAGGTGTTGCGATTTATCATAAAGAAAATCGTATTCCATGTCTGCAAAATCTTCCAATTGAACAAGCATCCTTTCTATCATGGCTAAGCGATCTTCTGCTCTTCTGCTTGCTTCGGAAATACAATTATAGAGTCCGGATAGATCGCCATTTCCATTCATCTTTCCTTCAACCAGCTTTTTCAACTCCGGAAGTAGATTCGCCTCCATTTGTCTTAATTCTTCGAGCGTTGGTATGCCAATTCTATCTATAATTTCTTTATGTTCCTTCACAATTTCTTCAACTCTTAACCACGGAGCCAAGAAATAAATTTCATTTTGAAAAGATTGAACTCTCGACTCCATGGTACCTAACCAGTAGTTTCCTTCTGCATTGAGGTTGGCTGCATATTTAGCTCTGAATTCATGCATCGCTGATTCAACCCTTTTGACATAATACAGGCCCGCTTCCATGGAATGAAATGGTTCCACTTCTTCATCAAAATATTCATCATTAAAATTTTGAATGGATTTATCATTCTTAAGCATCTCTCGAAGTATTTCCCAGATGTCATTGAAACCATCAACAACAGAATGCCGTAATATTTTTTCATGCATTGTGGCCAACAATCCCTGTCGCATCACTAACAACTGAGCAGCGAGGTTACCACTATCTACAGATGAAATATACCTTGGTGGTAATGTTAACAATGATTCAGTATCATACCAATTGTAAAAATGTCCCCTGTATCTTTCCAGTCTGCTCATTGTCGCAAGTGTTTTTTGGGTTCTTGCGAGCATATCAGCGGTTGTTATATAACCGAAATCCAATGCGCTCAAATTGGCCAGCAATGAGAAACCCATATTTGTAGGCGAAGTGCGATGTGCAATCTTATCTTCGGGATGTACCTGGAAATTATCTGGCGGTAACCAATTGTCTCCATCAGCAACAAACGTTTCGAAAAATGCCCAGGTGCGTACAGAAACTCTTCGAAGAAAACTTTTTTGATCCTCAGCCAGTTTGGGCATTTCTTTTTTAAGTGGTCTGCTTAACCACCAAACAACTGCTGGTGATAGTAACCATAAACAGATAACAGGGAATGCAATGATGAGGGTGAAAGGAGCACATACACTCAAATAAAAAAACATGATTATTGCTGCAAGAGGCCCTGAGCTCCACATTGAAAAATAGGTGCCTGGCAGTGTGCCTCCGTCATTTTCATTCCTTGGATTGCCCGAGGGATTCCATTCCAGCAATCTCTTATGTGAAACTATCAGGCGCCAATTTGTTCGTAAAATTGCATCCAGACTATAAAGCGCTTCGTAAGGAAGACAAACAAGAGACAGAAGATTTTGAAGAAAGCTGCTCCCTGCAGCTAGAATGGAATTTTTTGTATGTTCCCAAAACAATACTTCTTTGGGTTTATTTAAAATATTCCAGGTGGAAGTTATGAGGGATGGCAACATAATCACCGCAATCACTGCAACTGTCCAGAATAAGGCAGCGTGCAAAATCGTCCATGATAAAATCAATATCATCATCAAAGCTGGAGGCACGAGACTTCTCCTGAGATTGTCAAAAATTTTCCAACGGGATAAAGCTGACAAAGGATTGGAGCGGATTTTTTTGGTTGCGGTTGGAACCCAGGGCAAAGCCCAGTCTGCGATTTGCCAGTCTCCTCTTATCCAGCGGTGGCGGCGCTTCACATCGGACATATATGTTGCCGGATATTCTTCATAAAGCTGAACATCCGTAATGAGTCCTGATCTCACATAACAGCCTTCCAGTAAGTCATGACTCAGAATATGATTATCGGGGAATTTCCCATTGAGTGCTTTTTCAAAACTGTCAATTTCATAAATGCCTTTGCCAATAAACGAACCTTCTCCAAATAAATCCTGGTATACATCAGAAACTGCTCTTGTATAGGGATCAATTCCCGGATCGTTAGCATGAATTTTTGCAAATAAGGAGCGACCTGAGCCTGGCAAACTAACGGCAACGCGTGGTTGCAGAATTCCATACCCTTCAACAACTCTCCCTTTCTTTTCGCTATAAACCGGAAAATTCAGTGGATGCGACATAGTGGCTATCATTTGCCGTGCAGCATCCCTTGGCAATTGCGTATCCGTATCCAAAGTAATTACAAAGCGAATCTGGCTTAAGACAGATTTGTCTGCCAGAATAAGTGAAAAAGCTTCTTCTCCACTTCCCCGAAGCAAAGCATTTAGTTCTCCAAGCTTACCACGCTTTCTCTCAAACCCCATCCAAACTTTATCATGTGAGTTATATTTTCTCGGGCGATGAAAAAGAAAGAAAATTTTTGGGCTATTGAAACCGTATTTCTTATTGAGTTCTTCAATTCCCTTCCTGGCAATTTCCAAAACCTCCTCATCTTCAGGCATGGTTTCCGTTTTCGCATCGGGAAAATCAGAAAGCAAGGCGAAGTACAAATTGTCGGACATATTTGCCAGGTAACGTACTTCGAGGTTTTCCAATAATTTTTCAGTTTCTTCCTGATTGAAGAGAATAGTAGGAATTACAACGAGAGTGCGGCTTGTTTCGGGAATTCCCTGCGAAAAATTCATCCTCGGAAGCATATCGGGCTTCACAAAAAGGGTGACGATCCAATTGACAAGGGTTACTGCAAGCTGACTGGCACAGATAGCCGAAATGATCCCTACTGTTACCATCATCCAATAAGAATTATCGACCCTCCACGATGTAAGGATGGCTATATAAATTAAGACCCCGATAATTATTGTAAGAACTGTACCGTAAACTAATAGCGGATGACGCAATGCAAATCTTCCCAATTTTTCATCGAAAGTGAATTTTGTTCCAACGCGTTTATGGAGTTTTGAAAGGCCTCGTCCTGACAAATAAAATCCGATATGATTTCTTTTCAAATCCTCAGGATGATTTGCGTGATGTTCTTTAGCAAGACCCAAAGCGTTTTGTGCAACTTCTTCTTCGGACATTTTAGATTTGCGGGAAATCTTTTCAATGGAATGACGATACTGATCGCGAGTTACAAAATCCATTCGTGAGTAAACTTCCGCGGGATCTTCACGCAAAATGCTTTCAACTACACTATGAAACTCAACAAAATCTCTCCAATCAGAAGTGCCCAAAAAACGCAAACTGTTAATGCTATTGCTGATAGAAACCTGGTCCGCTGCCTGACGCTGGTTTTCGGTATGAACCATTTCAAGCGTTGTAGCGCCTGTCTCTCCTAACCTTTGCTCGATCCAGCTGAGTGAAAGCGCCAATGCCGGTCCTCTGCCCTGCAATCTTCTTGTGAGCTCTGCCACAAATGAGCTTTCCATAGGAGGAGCAGACCTTGCCATATCAGCGATCACGAGGATGAGATTTTTTTGATCCTTCTCAGCTATATCAATCATTTGATCGGCCCAATAAGCAGCAATATTTCGGTAAATGCGATCCACCGCAATTCGTGCAGCCACCCTTCTTAAATTTTCAATCAGTGCGAGGCGCAGCATAATTGGAATGGCCCAGAGTTCGCTGAGATCTAATTTATTTTTGGTTTGATAAGCACTAAGGAATTTATTCAAACTATAGAGGTCAACTCTTCCATCACTATGCGAAATGATTTCAATCGCGATATCATAAACGCGAGGCAAGTCTTTTGAAGCTCCGGTTGCAAGTTTCGGAAGCAATTCACTGTAACCTTTTGGAAGATGTTTTTTACCAATAAGGATTTGTTCCTCTATTAAATAAAAATTATCCAGGAGCCATTCGCCAGCGGGCACTATAGGTCTTCCTGCCTTTAATGACCTTGAAAGCAGGGTATGAACTTCAACCAGTACTTCTTCATTATCTGCGAGGCGCTTTAAGAGTTGTTCAGATGTTATTCCGGTTGCAAGACGATGTCGCTCACTCAGCTGTATCGCGAATTGTTCCATTTGATCTGCACTAAACAATTCCAGTCTAAGTGGAGGCTTCTCCTTAGAATATTTTTTTAAAAGATTATCCTCCGGAAAGGAAATTCCTATATGAGATAATAGCTCCTGTAAAGGGTTAACTTTCACTCACGAATATTTTTAGATAAATAAATCGATTCAACCTGCAGAGCCGGTCCATTCGTAACGACGTACGAAAATTGTTTTGAGGGTTCGATACCGATTCTGTTAACGACGCAAAAAATGATTGCGTTGATTTTCTAAGGCAAAATGTGTACAGAAATTTCAGTATCAGGCTCAAAACAAAAGATATTCCCAAGGCTTATGGGATGGTGGCGATCAGGCACTCTTCTCGCGGAGATTAAGGATTATTAAACAGTTACAATTCAAAGAAATTAAATTCCCAGGTGGGGCATTTCTTCCACAATTTTAAAAATAATTTTTATCTATTATTAAATGATGCATTCATTTTGAATCATAAATATTTTTAAGTGGTCTTGTGAAACAGTCTGCTTCAATTCTGAAAACATCTCCGGATTTGGGAACTATGTTATCGGAAAAACTAAGTACCGATGTTCCAAAAAAATGAATGTGCACATCACCTGGTTGTCTAAACAAATCGTATTTGAAAAGATGATATTCAAGGTTTGCAATATTGTGACTCATATTTGCTTCGCCAGTCAAAAACTCTTTTTCCCAAATGACATCTTTATTTCTCCATATGGAGCTTTTTCCTGTGATGGATTCCGGCAAATCACTTAATAATATTTCAGGTCCAATTGAGGAGGTTCTCAATTTTGAATGAGCCAGGTAGAGGTAATTAATTTTCTCCATGGCATGATCAGAAAACTCATTTCCCAAAACAAAACCCAGCCTTACCGGATTGCCTTTTCGGTTAATAATGTAAACGCCTGCTATTTCAGGTTCTTCACTACCACTCATGGCGAATTCCGGTGAAGTTATAGTAGAGCCGGAACCAACGATTGTCAATCCATTTCCCTTATAAAACCATTCAGGTTGCGC
>PSRI01000112.1 GCA_003175935.1 Bacteroidota bacterium | reverse complement strand
CCGGTACATTCGGATTAATTTGATCCATCATCTCCCTGAGCCTCCTGTATTCTGGTCTGAAATCATGTCCCCACTCAGAAATACAATGGGCTTCATCAACTGCAAAAAATGAAATATTCAAATCGCTGAAAAATTCAAGGTTCTCCTGTTTGGTAAGAGTTTCAGGAGCGACATATAACATCTTGGTATGACCATTCAAAAGGTCATCATGAACTTCTTTTACTTCTTTTTTATTGAGAGTAGAATTGAGAAAGTGTGCCACTTCATCTTTGCTGCTATATCCACGCACCAGGTCAACCTGGTTTTTCATGAGTGCGATTAGAGGAGAGACAATGATCGCAACACCTTCGCTAATAATGGCAGGCAGCTGATAGCATAAGCTTTTGCCGCCTCCGGTAGGCTTAATTACAAAGGTGTCATTTCCGGCAAGCAGGCTTTCAATAACTGCTTCCTGGTTCCCCTTAAAAGCGTCGAACCCGAAATGTTCCTGCAATTTCTCACGCAGGTCAATGCCACGCGTAATTTTAACGGTTGTTTTGGTCTTGCCATTACCGTTAGTTTTAGCCTTTTCCTCAGTTTTATTTTTTGAAACTGATTTTCTAGTTGCTGTCGCCATATCTTTCTATTTTCCTTCGCACGGGAAATTCCCTATTAGTGGATAAGCAAGCAATTTTCCTGAACTGAAGCCGGATGCTTGCATCATGGGTGAAGTGAATTCAAGGTCAGAGCCGGATTCGTCAAAGGGGCACGAAGTTAATAAAATAAGGCCTTTTAACGAAGTCTGGAGTTGTTAAAAAGTCTTAATAAGTGAATCCACTAATCAGCACAAATCCATGCAAAAATGAAATAAAGTGTTTGTGTTTCAGGGCTTTACTGGTCGGTGACAATCGGAGTTATAAGATAGCATAATTTGCCCGTTATTGGAAGCACAAACAGGGTTTGTGGATAAATCTGAGAACCTTTTAGATTTCCGGCTGTTTTGTAAAACCAGCATTTTTCATTTAGGTTTGCACGGCATCCCCATGACTCCAACAGAAATCCAAACGGTAGCCAAACGGACACTTCAATTAGAGGCACAATCAATTCAAGGATTGGTGCAATACATCGACGACCAGTTTGAAAAAATAATCTCAGCTATTTCCAGGTCAAAAGGCAGACTTATCATTAGCGGTATTGGGAAAAGTGCAGTAATCGGACAAAAAATTGTAGCCACTTTAAACTCTACAGGCACGCCGTCAAGCTTTATGCACGCCGCTGATGCCATTCATGGTGATCTGGGAATGATTCAGCAGGAAGATATTGTGATGGTGATTAGTAAAAGCGGTGAAAGTCCGGAAATTAAAGTGCTCGTTCCCCTTATTAAAAATTTTGGAAACATACTCATTGCCATGACTGGTAATCAGGATTCCTTTCTGGCCCGGCAGGCCGATTTTAATTTAAATACTACAGTTGATAAAGAAGCCTGTCCCAATAATCTTGCACCAACCACCAGTACTACGGCCCAATTGGCAATGGGAGATGCAATTGCAGTCTGTTTGATGGAGCTTAATGGTTTCAATAGTCAGGACTTTGCCAAATTTCATCCTGGTGGCATGCTGGGTAAGAAATTGTATTTGCGGGTTTCTGATCTCTATATTCAAAATGCCAAACCACAGGTAAGTGAAAACAGCAACCTTAGAGAAGTAATTTTGTCTATTACTAAAAACAGGCTTGGTGCAACTGCGGTTTTAAATGATAACAATAATCTTGTGGGAATTGTAACTGATGGTGACTTGAGGAGAATGCTGGAAAAAGGTGACAACCTTGGAAAAATTATTGCAAAAGATATCATGAGTCCCAATCCTAAAACTATTGAAGCAACACAGCTTGCAGTAAGCGCCCTGGATCTCATGAGAAAAAACGATATTAGCCAATTGATAGTAACCGGAGATGGAATCTATGAAGGAATTATTCATCTCCATGATTTAATAAGAGAAGGAATTATTTAGTTGATCACAAGTGACCGCATTGATCAACACAACAATCTTAGATAATGAATAAGAATCATTTTGTAGCGATAATGGCAGGAGGAATTGGAAGCAGGTTCTGGCCCATGAGCAGAACTAATTATCCCAAACAATTCCTGGACATTCTTGGCACTGGAAAGACCCTCATACAGCAAACCTATGATCGCTTTGCGAGCTTCATTCCAAATGAAAATATTTACATAGTTACTTCGGATGAATATGTTGATATCGTTCGTGAGCAACTGCCAAATATTCTTCCGCAAAATATTCTGAGCGAACCTTCGCGAAAAAATACAGCTCCCTGTATTGCTTATATTTCTTACAAGCTGAATCAAATTAATCCAAAGGGAAGTCTGATTTGCGCCCCTGCGGATCATCTGATCACCGACCAGATTGCTTTCAAAAAAGTTTGTCTGGAAGCACTCAACTTTGTAAGTAAACACAATGCGCTTATCACGTTGGGAATTAAACCAACGCATCCTAATACAGGCTATGGCTATATTCAGTTTGAACAGCAATCAGCCAGCGACAACGTTTATAAAGTAAAAACCTTCACGGAAAAACCCAGCATTGAAATAGCAAAAACCTTTTTGACGAGCGGAGATTTCCTTTGGAACGCAGGTATTTTTGTGTGGCAGGTCAAGAATATCGTGCATGCGTTTGAAAAATATCTGCCTGAAATGCATGAAGTATTTGCGGCAGAAGAACAATTCTTCAATACACCTCAGGAACAGGAAGCCATCGAAAGAGTATATCCTCTTTGCACCAATATTTCGATTGATTACGGAATCATGGAAAAAGCCGACAATGTTTATCTCATCCCTTCAAGTTTTGGATGGAGTGATTTGGGCGCATGGAACTCCGCATACGACAATATGGAAAAAGACTATCTCGAAAATGCAGTTGCGGGTGAAAATGTTGTGGTGATGGATGCTTCCAGAAATATGGTGCATATAAATAATGACAAACTTGTAGTTCTCCAGGGCCTTGATCATTTCATTATAGTTGATACCGACGACGTGCTGCTCATTTGCAAAAGAGAAAGAGAGCAGGATATAAAAGAATACGTGGCGGAAATTAAGAGGAGCAAAGGAGATAAATATTTATAGTATATAGTACTTAGTACTGAGTACTTAGATAGGGGCCTCACGCAAAGGCGCAAACTTTCAACCTCCAATTAACATCCAACATTCAACTTTCAATTAACATCCAACATTCAACTTTCAACTGACTTCCAACATTCAACTTTCAATTAACTTCCAACATTCCTGCCTGCCGGCCTTGCTTCGCTAGAGCTTCGCGAAGGCGAGCAGGCAGGCAACTTTCAACTGACCTTCAACCTTCAACGTTTAACCTTCATCTACGGAATCACATAGTTATGTGATCCCTTTTAGCACAATTCTCTCATGTGATTCCGTGATGTGTATTTTTCACACAAATGTGTGATTGCAAACGCTTGCTTACAGAAGTATGTTTGTGTCGGCATTTAATTATAGAATAATTCAAAGAAACGACAGTTATGAGACGCATAGTTATTTTCACATTGGCAGGATTTTTAATGGCAGCAACGGCAGTAATGAACATTTTTGATGAACTGGAAACTACACAGGACAAAGCGAAAGAAACTTTAGTGTCTGCATTTGGTAGTGGTAATTTCTCAGCCAGCTATGATCTGGTAAAAAAGGCAAGAAGTCTGCCCGTCGAACTCAGAGTCGAGGGTGCCCGCCAGCTGATCCGATTTGCAAAGGACTACACCAGAACAGAAGAATTTAAGGACCAGTACAAGAGATGGAGACAGGAAATGCTTGGCGGGGGCAGAAGGCCTAAAAAATTCGGGATCCCAAACCCAATGAAAGTTTTGGATAATGCAATTGATAAGCAATTGAACAAATCGGACACAGAAAAAAAGGTGCCTGCTGATCCAAATGAGATGTTGAAAATGCGCCTGCAGGAATTCCTTGATGTATCTGCAACAGTAGATTTTGGTGCGCAAGTGTCCGGCGGAAGATTTGTGAAGAGTGAATACGAGAGCAAGAGCCCGCAATGGAAAATGTGTTATCGTGCAGGAAAGGATGTGATTCAGGTTGCCAGGGAAGAAGCACAGGTGTGGCTGAAAGAATTGGAATAGAAAAGTGCATGAGACCGATGAACGAGCTGCCATTTTGGGCAGCTCTTTTTTTTACCTCTATTGCACAATTCTCAACTTGGCATAGTTGAGCATGATTTTCTTTTCGCCATTCAGTTCAAACTTCACCGTGGCAATTGGATTATGATTTGAACCTTCCATTTTAGTTACTTCGCCAAATCCAAATTTCTGGTGTTCCACTTTTTGACCCACCTGAAGACTGGAAGTATCGCTTTCAATAAAATCAGCTGTTGGAACGTGCTCTACAATTTTTTGTTGCGGTTTGGGCGTAAGATAGGATGGTTGCTCATCTTTCTTCTTATTAGGAGGTGGCCCATATAATTTTTCCGCCTGTGAGGCACTTCCAAATCCTCCGTGCATTCTTTCATATGCGGAAGAATTATTGAATCCTAAGCCTGATCCTCTGGAAGCGCTGCCTGCGTAACTCCTATCTATGAATTGTTCTGGCAATTCAGCAATAAATCTACTCGCTTCGTTTTGAACAAGAGATCCGAATTTATAACGGGTATTTGCATAGGTGATCCAGAGTTTTGATTTGGCTCTTGTAATCACAACATAAAAAAGTCTTCGTTCTTCTTCCAGCTCTTCGCGTGTATTTATGCTCATCGCGTTGGGGAAAAGCATCTCTTCCAGTCCGGCTGCAAAAACGCATTCAAACTCGAGTCCCTTTGCAGCATGAATCGTCATTAATTTCACGGTATCAGAATCCGGATCCTTTTCATCGGCATCAGTAAGCAAGGTGATCTGTTGCAAATAGGCACCTAAACCTTTATCGCCTACTTCACCATCTTCTTCGTTCATCGGTATTTCTGTCCATTCTTTGATTGAGTTCAATAACTCCTGAATATTTTCATACCGTGCAACACCTTCTGTTGACTTATCATTAAAAAGCTCTTTTACAATATTAGTTTGCCTACCCACATGAACCGCAACTTCATAAGCATTTTTATGTTGCAGCATGCTTGCAAAGCTCCTGATCATGATCACAAAATTTTCTATCGACTCCAGTGTTCCTGCCCTGAAACCAAATTCCTTCGCACGTTCCAAAACATTCCACATTGAAATATTTTGTTCATTGGCATACAGAACTGCTTTGTCTATTGTAGTTTTTCCAATCCCTCTTGCCGGATAATTGATAATTCTTTTCAGCGCTTCCTCATCACTTTGGTTTACCAGGAGTCGCAGGTATGCGACAAAATCCTTAATTTCTTTTCGCTGGTAAAAACTAATACCTCCGTAAATAACATACGCTATTCCCATTCTTCGCAAGCTTTCTTCAAACGCACGGCTCTGTGCATTGGTTCGATACAGAATAGCGAAATCTTTATTGTGATAGTGATTGCGAAGTTTTTGTTCCTGTATGGTATCTGCAACAAATTTGCCCTCATCGTTATCCGTCATGGTGCGGACCAGGCGGATTTTTTCTCCCTCAGAATTTTCAGTAAATAATTTCTTTTCGATCTGCCCTTTGTTAAAGCTGATCACATTATTAGCGACATTCAAAATATTACTGGTGCTTCTATAGTTCTGTTCAAGTTTCACCAACTTCACATCTTCATAATCCTTTTGAAACTGAAGAATATTTTGGATGGTGGCGCCGCGAAAACTATAGATACTCTGTGCATCATCCCCAACCACGGAAATATTTTCGTGCATGGCCCCTAGGAGCTTCACGATTTCGTACTGAGCGGGGTTAGTATCCTGGAACTCATCGATCAAAATGTATTTGAATTTTCTTTGGTATTTACTCAGGGCCTCGGGAAAATTCTTCAGGAGTTCATACATTTTTAATAACAGGTCATCAAAATCCATCGCTCCGTTTTTGAAGCAGCGCTTTACATATGCATCATAAATTTTTGCAATTGCCGGCCTGTTGCTTCTTTGATCTTCCTGCTGAATATAATAGTCGTTCGAATATTCAATTGGCCCTACCAATGCATTTTTTGCCGAGGAAATTCTATTATAAATCGTTGCCGGTTTATAATGTTTATCGTCCAGATTCAATTCATTAATTACAGTTTTCACAACGCTTTTAGCATCATCCGTATCGTAAATGGTGAAATTCGAAGGGTATCCCAATCTGTGTGCATCTGCCCTCAATAACCTGGCGAACACACTATGAAAAGTTCCGATATAGAGGTTTCTTGCTTCGCTATTTCCTAAAATTCTTTCCACTCTTTCCTTCATTTCTTTAGCAGCTTTGTTGGTAAAGGTGAGTGCAAGAATATTAAATGCGTCAACTTTGTGTTCCGACATTAAATGAGCGATTCTTGTGGTGAGGACCTTGGTTTTCCCACTTCCTGCACCCGCAATAATCATAATAGGGCCGTCCTTATGCAATACTGCTTCCTGCTGCGGTCCATTTAATCCGCTCAAATAATTTCGCATGCGTGCAATTTACGAAATGGTATGCGAATCCATTGGGAGATAATCCACATTCACACATGGTTAAATAATCTATTGTAAATCGAAGCTCTGAATCAATTGGAAAAATGGTGCCTTTGGAATTTAGGCGCGGAGGTAAATTCTTTTCTTCCTTTTGAAATATTTTTCCTGTATCACTTGGCTCATCGGTTTCGAATTTACTTTTGCTTCCACCCAGGATATTACATCGAGGTAAGCAAAGGACCTTGTTTCGAACCGATTTTTTTCAAGGTGCTTGATCGTGTCAAGAAATTTTTCCAGTTCAGGTTTCAATTCTCTTGGGGAAACATTGAAAGATCTTCTAAGGAATCTGAACATTTCTTCTTCCACAACTGTCAGGTTTTTCATTTTCGCCATAAAGCGATAAACTGATTTTATCAGGGACTCGATAATATCATCATTACCCAATTCATAGTGCGCCATCAGGTGAAGCAGGCGCGCATAACATTGAAGATCCTGGCGAAGATCAGCCGGACCATTAATTATTCTTTGCAGGTAGTCGATGGCTCTTTCATAATGCCGGGCACCAAAATAAAGACTGGCGAATTTGTAATTGAATACAAGAATTCTGTGGCGATCAACAAACAGACTGTACTCCTGTAATTTTTCTTCAATTTCAGGAACAATCAAAATTCCTTCATCAAATGTGCCGCGCATCAGGTGTTGATTAATTCGCGCGCTGTTTATGTAGATGGAAGTGTGTGTTCTGAAATTATCATGCACATTGGCCGCCTCGGTGAGTGAGAATTTTATGAATTTCTCCAGTGTGATTTCAAAATTTTCAAAATTCCTCAGCACAAAATGTGCATTCAGCAGATTGTGCATGCCTTTTATAAAGTGGCCCGTTTCAACTGTTATCATTAATGGTTGTTCATCGAACAATCCTATCCATTTCTGACTATAGCGATAATACATCAGGAAGTCCTGAAGGATAAAAGCGTACCAGCAATAACTCTGATACAAATAAAGTTTTTCATAAAAGCCATTGATGGCTGATTCATCCTGGGGAAGATTCTTTCTGAAAAATTCACGCACCGCAATTTCGTCGGAACGGTTTCGTGCATGGCCATTTTGCACATACCATCGATACAATAAAAGTGCAAGATTTGAGAGTCGGGTAACTCTGTCGATATGCTCACTGATCTCAGTTGCTTCAATAGAAAGCAATTGTGTTTTTTCCAGTGAGCTTCGGGTAATGTGAAGTGTTTCTATCTTTTTTTCGAGTGAAATAACCTGTGCCAGGAAATTAAATTTCTGATTTGCCTTCGCCAGCTCTTTTGCTTTTTCCAGGATCTTCAGGCTTTGAAGTTTTAGACCCTTATTATAAAGCAACCGTGCGTAGTCAAGGTGTTCACTTAACTGAAGATCGGTATTGTCGGTTGTTTTAAGTAATCTAAGGCTTGCGAGTAATTGTTTATAGAGATGGGTTTTAAGATTTGCAAGCTGAGTTTTTGTAACAGGAGACATTTTTTTGAGGATGAGCTTTTCGTCGTATTCCCCAAGTTTGTCTAGCGTATCAAAAAGCTGGATTATTTTAAGGTCTTCTTTAGCGGAACTTCTCTTTATATAGAGTTTGAAATGCCTTTTTTCTGATTTCTCCAGTGAATGAACCAATTGAAATAATATATCCGAAAAACGGTTGGACATCATTGCAAAATTACCCTGAAACACAGTACCATCAAGGGTTTTCCAGTTTTTCCCCGGCTTTTGACGTAATAAAATCAAAGCCAAGATGTTTTTTAGGCCAGATTAATGCGGCTTATTTTTGTTTCAGAAAGGTTAGTAAATAAAAAGATAGGCAAGGCAATCGTTGAGCAGTCGTTAGAGGCACTAATAAAGTACAGCGGGCGGGCTGTACAAAAGAGCAAGCAATACTAAGATATTTTTAACTGGTTATAAGGGCAAGCAATCGTTTAGAGGGCGTCTGTTTCTACAGGGGCCTTTTTTTATTGACAGCGAATATAGTGCAATTTTTCTGACAATTGCAAATCGTTTAAGCAAATTCTAACAGGAGATAATTAAGAGCCACGCTGAGCACCTCCTGTGAAGCGTGTGTTACGACTGGGGGCTTTGGTATTAGCTTTAGAATTCCCTTTAATTAAATTTTGATTTTTTTGCTTTTTTCCACCCTTCTTCCCGTCATCATTTTTCTTTTTTGTGTTGAGGATTGACATAGAGTTATGTTTTATTGAATTTTGAATGAGTTCAAATTTACAAAAGGCTTCCAAATCCACCTAAATCCGCGCCGTCAAAATGGGAAATTTCTTCTTTTTTTTAGTTAAAAAACCTTCACATTCAACGTTATACTCACCTTGACTGGCGAAAATCTTCGATTATTTTTGTATTCGTAAAAAATCTAAAGTATGGCTAAACCAATAGCACCAACTCCAATTTTAATAGGTGAAGACGCTCGAAGATTTCATGAGGCCATGAAGAAGGCAAAAGAAAATCCTGTTAGCCCGCAAGAGAGGACGAGGATTAAAGAAAATTATGAGAAAATGAAGGCAATAATAAAAAAACGATGAACTTTTCAGGGTTCAGTTCGGATCCGTTGATCCCGGGCAAAGAGATTTTCCCTTTTGATTATGGTAACACTGATATAAATGAATTTCTAATTGATAATGCAGGAAAATATTTGTTGGATTTGGCAGTTACTTATTTAATTGAACAAAGAAATTTGACAACTGCATACTACTGCGTTTCGAATGATAAAATCTCAGCGGAAGAAATTGGCAGCAGCCACGCCTTTGAAAGATGGAGAGTATCCAAATTTCCAGGTATAAGACTTAGAGATTATCCTGCGGTCAAAAATGGCAGGCTGGGTGTTTCAAATGAATTCAAACGAATAGGTTTGGGTACGTTTATACTGGATTACGTTAAGGAATTGGCAATTAACCTGGGATCCGGTTGCCGATTCATTACAGTTGATGCCAAAATCGAATCAATTGAATTTTATCAAAAGAACAGATTTGAATTTTTAACTCCTAAAGACGAAGGAAAGGAGACTCGCCAAATGTATTTTGACTTGCTTAAACTAACAGAGAGGTGATTGAATAAGATTGGCACCTAATTTATTTTCGGTTTCGCTCTTTCATATTGGCTCGGCCATTTCATATCAAAACCCAATTCTCTCGCTGCATGTAAAGGGAAATAAGGATCCCGCAAAAATTCCCTCGCCATCACTATCATATCCGCTTCACCTTTCTCTAAAATTTCTTCGCATTGCTTTGCTTCTGTAATCAATCCAACAGCTCCCGTCATGATTCCTGCTTCCTTCCTAATTCTTGAAGCAAATGGAACCTGGTATCCTGGTCCCAATGGAATCTTTACTCCTCCAACTAATCCACCCGATGAACAATCGATCAAATCAATTTCTTTTTCTTTGAGAATTGATGATAGCTTAATTGAGTCCTCAATATTCCAACCTCCCTCCGCCCAATCTGTCGCAGATATTCTTACAAAAATCGGATAATCCGCCGGCCACACTTCTTTAATTGCATCAATAACTTGCGTTAGAATGCGGGACCTGTTTTCAAAACTTCCACCATAGGAATCAGTTCTTTTATTTGAGAGGGGTGATAAAAATTCATGAATCAGGTAACCATGCGCAGCGTGTATTTCTAATAACTGAAAGCCTGCATGTATCGCCCTGACCGCAGCATTTTTGAAATCAAGAATCACTTTCTCAATTCCGCTCTGAGTAAGTTCTTCAGGTACGAGATCAGTTTCGTGAAATGGAATTGAACTTGGCGCAACTGTTTTCCATCCCGCATCTGCAATCCGAATTTGATTTCCTCCTTTCCAGGGTGAAGCACAACTGGCTTTTCGCCCGGCATGAGCCAACTGCGTTCCAACAATCGCCCCCTGTTCGCGGACAAATTTTGTAATTGCACTTAATTTTTCAATATGCTGATCATTCCAAATTCCCAAATCATCGGGTGAAATTCTTCCTTCCGGAGATACAGCTGTCGCTTCTGTGATAACTAATCCCGCGCCGCCAACAGCCCTGCTACCCAAATGAACCAGGTGCCAATCATTCGCAAAGCCATCAACAGAAGAATATTCGCACATGGGAGAAACAATAATCCGATTTCGGAATTCAATACTCCGAATTTTTAGCGGCTCGAATAATTTCGACATCAGTTATCAATTATGAAATCAATTTCGGCAAAAAAAATTTAATGCCAGAAATTCATGTGAAACTGACTGC
>PSRI01000266.1 GCA_003175935.1 Bacteroidota bacterium | reverse complement strand
AGTAATTTCTTTAATACCTTAATCTGTTGCCTTCTCGGCGCGCTCGGAGGAAATTTGAGCGCTTTGGCAATCGTCTTAGGCATTCGTATTTCAATAAGAGCCATTGGATTCAGGCGTATTAGCGGTTAATCGTGTGAGCAAATTTATGATTCTCGATTTTGAGAGCCTAAATTTTTATATGACTTCCATATAAGTCCCAGGTCGTAAGATGCAGAATAATCACGGGCATAAGCGTAATCCAGCCTGTAAAGTCCATCTTCTGCCAGGTTATGAGTCGTTCCATTCAGGCCATTACAGGCTATAACCCCTGCCCTGAGCTGGGGTAATCCTGGTGCTTTCGTGCCATAGCCTACCCATGTTTTCTTTGCCCACAGCACCTGGAATACCTGGCTCCAAAAGCGCCCAGTGTTTTTTTGCAGGATAAAATGCAAAGGAAAACTCAAAATAAATATCAGGGATAAGCTGCAATCAAAAAGTCTCTTTACTCTCCTGGGCCCGGGTTGTGCCAGTCTGAATTTTCTTTCCATGGAAATTATCTCCCCGGAGCTGTTTTTAAAATCACTTCCAACTATACTATGTGTGCCTTTGGAATGAATTCTCGATCGAATTCCCTGAGGCAGATGCTGCATATGTTCAATGATCGTCGAATAAGAAAGTTGTCCCTCACAAAAAATGATTTCCCTTATCGGCATTTTTTTGAGAATAATTTTTAGGTCTTCGATTTTACCCAGTGCAGAAATATCGCTTCCATTGGGTGAGATACTGCCCAAAACCCTATTGGCTAATTCTGCATCTTTCATTATTAATTGTGCTTCTCCAAATTCTGCTTCTGAACCAATTATCAGCGTTCGTCTGTATTCACTTTGTTCATCGACTTTATCAATCAATTTCCATTGAATTAATAGCCATCGTAGCACAATCATGAATATGAATGCAAGAACCGGCGTCAGTAAAATGATGGCCCTTGAAAATCGATAGCGTTCCGGAAGCAAAGAATAACCAGCCAGCAAAATGATCGTTGAAACTAAACATGCCCTTGCAAGTTTAGAATAACTGAAGGGCCGATCGTATAAACCTGCATAATATGCTGCAATAAGAAATAGCAGAGTAAATGATGGAAAAGCAATCCTCAGCATGGAATTGTTATATGATTCATGTTGCAGAAAATAATCTCCCCAGATTATTTTCATTAGATAGAATGAAAGCAAAATCAGTGCGGCGTCAAGTATTGGTAAACCAATCCATCGTACAAATTTTCCGAAGCCCGCCATCGCTGCCCGGACGGCTATCGATACCTGAATAATCAAACTAAAAATTCCTGCTTTCCCTTTACCGTAATGTTTTTGTACAAATATGCTCATGGCCCGGTAAAACATCCTCACGTAATTCAGACTTCCTTTTTTGGTGCTCTCTCCCTTAAAATGTAAAATGGAAATTGTAGAAATATAATAATTCTTAAATCCTGCTTCTTTGATCCGATAGCTGAGGTCAATATCTTCTCCATACATGAAGAATTTTTCGTCGAATGTCCCGGTTTTATCAAGCACAGTTTTTCGCACCATCATGAAAGCGCCGGCAAGTACATCAACCTCGTGATTTTCAAACTGGCTTAAATTTCCCAGGTGATACTTTGCAAATTTTTTTGAATTAGGAAAAGCACGCGCAAGGCCCATCAATTTGTAAAAAGAGGTTGATGGAGATGGGAAACCTCGCTTACTTTCTTTAAGAAACAGGCCTGAACCATCCAGCATACGAACACCAATTGCCCCGGCTTCAGGATGCATATTGAAAAAGCCAATGCATTCCTCGAAGCAATTTTCAGGTAAAATGGTATCCGGGTTAAGGAATAAAATGAATTTACCTCTTGCTTTTTTGAGGCCGAGATTGCATGCCCTGGCAAATCCATCATTATTGGGGTTCCAAATAAATTGCAAATTTGGAAAATGAGGTTCCAGATATTCGCGGCTTCTGTCGGTGGAATTATTATCAACTACTATAATTTCCACTGTAAAATTCTTTGATGCCTTACACACCGAATGGAGGCATTGCTCCAGAAAGTATTTTACATTGTAATTAACTATTATTACTGAAAGTTGAATTTCCACAACCTGAAAATACAAAAGCTTATCTAACTATTACCGCAATACAAATCAAAAAAGCTTGAAACTCAATTGACATATTTCGTTTTGTGTTTGCGATATCTCAAGCTCTGTCACCAATTATTGAAAAGCACCCATATCTTTGCGGCATGTTAAAATCAACCTTACTGGAGGCTACAGAAGCCGCGGGAAAATTGCTTAGAGATTCCATCAATGGCTCATTTGAAATTTCAAATAAAGAAGGAATTAATAACCTGGTAACCGAAGTGGACCATGCTTCGGAAAAAGTAATCATTGATATCATCAAAAAGAATTTCCCCGATCACTTCATTCTAAGTGAAGAAGCTGGGGAAATAAAAATGGATTCAGCTTACAAATGGATCATTGATCCTATTGACGGAACCGTAAATTTTGCAAACGGAATTCCTATTTGCTGTACCAGTATCGCAGTAGAGCACGAGGGAAAAATGGTTTTGGGTGCCGTGTACAACCCATTTATTAATGAATTATTCGTTGCAGAAAAAGGAAAAGGATCTTTCCTGAATGATAAAAAAATCAGGGTAAGTGACAAAACCGAAGTAATCAAATCCTGTTTGGTTACCGGATTCCCATATACTTATCTCGATATGCCTAACGGCCCACTTGAGGTATTCAGCAAACTGATCAGGAAAGGAATTCCCGTAAGAAGGCTTGGATCTGCGGCTATTGATCTGTGTTGGGTGGCCGCCGGGCGATTTGATGGATTTTATGAACACAAACTTAGCGCGTGGGACAGTGCAGCTGGCTTTTTGCTTGTTGAAGAAGCGGGGGGAAAGGTGACCGATTTCAAAGGAAATTATTATTCTCCTTATCAACCCCATATTCTTGCCACTAACGGCAAGATCCACGACGAATTACTGCTTTGGGTGAACGGTGAAAAACAATAGTTATTAAATTATGCTATAATGTCGGAGCCAAGAACTGAAATTTCCAGCCTCGGTGAATTTGGATTGATCGATCATTTAACGAGGAACAATGAAACTCACCATGCTTCCACAGTACTGAGTATTGGTGATGATGCAGCAGTTCTCGATCATTTTGGAAAACAAATTGTCGTAACTACCGATCTCCTCATAGAAGATGTTCATTTCGACCTTGTTTATACTCCACTGAAACATTTAGGATACAAAAGTGTGGTTGTGAATTTGAGCGACGTTTATGCTATGAATGCCACACCAACTCAAATTACCGTGAGTCTGGGCATTTCAAACAGATTTAGTGTAGAAGCACTGGACGAATTCTATGAAGGTGTCTATGCCGCATGCGAAAAATATAATGTAGATCTTATTGGAGGAGATACCAGCAGCTCCAAAAAAGGTTTTATCATTAGTGTAACTGCGATCGGTGAAGTAAGTCCGGATAAATTTGTAAAAAGATCAGGTGCTAAAAAAGGCGATTTGATTTGCGTAAGTGGTGATCTGGGAGCAGCATACCTTGGACTGTTGCTAATGGAAAGAGAAAAAAAG
This sequence comes from Bacteroidota bacterium, assembly GCA_003175935.1. Lineage (GTDB taxonomy): Bacteria > Bacteroidota > Bacteroidia > Chitinophagales > Chitinophagaceae > PSRI01. The sequence goes on along the minus strand of PSRI01000266.1, from coordinate 15,947 downwards.
ATTTTCCTGGAAAGTCCCGGAGTTCAGCCGGACCTTGAAGACCAGAGTTATATTGTAGGCAGACTATTAAAACCTGAAGCGAGAAAAGATATCATTGAATTTCTGGAAAAGAATCAAATCATGCCTACCAGCATGATGGACATTAGTGATGGATTAAGTAGCGAATTGATACATATATGCAGACAAAGTGAAACCGGCTGTTTAATTTATGAAGATAAATTGCCAGTACATGAAGACGCGAGAATGTTTGCGTTTAAACTTGAAATGGATCCAACGGCCTGCGCATTAAGTGGAGGTGAAGACTACGAACTTTTGTTTACGATCCGCCAGGAGGATTATGAGAAAATTGTCTTGAACGAACAGATTAGCGTAATTGGATACATCACTGAAGCCACTGAAGGTTTAAAGATTCAAACCAGAAGTGGTAAAGAACATTCCATCACAGCTCAAGGATGGAACTCATTTAAGTAAAATACCCAGTTTCACGGGGCGGGTGGCGCAACGGTGTGACTTCATTTGGTGTCAACTCCAAAAAAGCTAACATGCGTGTCCCCGTTTTTGTCTTCGCTGTATTTTTCACCACTATTTTTTCCTGCAAAAAGTCGGAGCAGAGTGAATGCGATCAGGCCATGGTTCGCTGGGAAGGAGATCCGGCCGTGGATGGTCTGGGATGGACGTTGAGGCTTGGTAATAATAAAGTGGAAATACCTACAAATCTTCCCAGGGTTTACATGATCGATAGTTTGCCCGTATCCGTTTGTTTTGTGCCTACATCAAAGCAATTTCAATGTGAATGTATAGCCCCCTATCCCATGGTGGAAATTGTATCCATTAAGCGCAGATAAATTTCCTTTTATCGATTTAACGGTTTTAAACTCACCCATTTAAATTTTGAGATTTATATTTATCACCTGTATGAAAAACAGGTGTTTTTACCTTTTTGTGATTTCGGTATTGATGTTATTTGGGACTGGATGCAGCAGCAGCAAAGACGCCTTCACCCCTATGCATAAATATTCCGCTGACCAACTGCGCGATGATTACACCGTGCTGCGCGATATTCTTGAAAAATTTCACCCATCGCTTTACTGGTATACGCCTAAAGACAGCATGGATTATTATTTCGATACTTACTATTCCGCCATTAATGATTCCATGACCCAGCAACAATTTGGGTTTAAAATATTAGCCCCGCTTACAACCAAAATCAGGTGCGGTCATACCAGTTTCAATTACTCAAAAGCTTACAATAAATCCATGCGGGGCCGACAGCTGCCTTCCTTTCCTTTGTTTATGAAAATTTGGGCGGACACTGTTGTAGTGACGGCAAATCTCAACAAAACAGATAGTATTATTAAGCGAGGAACACTGCTTACGTCCATAAACGGACTCACCAATACTCAGCTTGTTGATTCGCTCTTTAAGTATATGCCCACCGACGGCTATTCTGAAAATGTAAATTTTATTCGACTCAGCAGCGCCTTTCCTTATTATCATCGCAATGTTTTCGGTCTGTATAAAAATTACTTGGTTAATTATTTCGATAGCACGGGCAATGAGGTTTCGGCACAAATACCCATGTTTGATCCTTATGCAGATACTCTGAACAAACTCATTCAAAATGTGATTCCTGAGCCCGGCAGGAGGAAGCAAAAGAAGATAGACAAAGAAAATATCAGGTCGCTTGAAATTGATTCCAGCAAAAAATTTGCGACTATGATAGTAAATAGTTTTTCGGGAAACGCCGGCCTGGGGAATTTCTTTAAGAAGAGTTTCAAAACACTACACAAACAAAAAACTGAAAATCTCGTCCTTGATATAAGGAGCAATGGTGGGGGAAAGATCACTAACTACACCAATCTCACAAAATATATTGCCAAAGAACCCTTCAAAGTTTCTGACACCACTGCAGCCATCAGAAAAAAGTTTGGCTCCTATGGAAAATATTTTCAATCGAGTTTTGCGAATTCATTTGTTTTATTCTTTCTCACGAAGAAAGGAGAGGATGGAAGATATCACTTTAAATATTGGGAACGGCATACCTTTTACCCCCGTGAAAAATACCATTTTAACGGTCACGTATACGTGCTTATAAATGGCCCAACTTTCTCAGCCTCCACACTTTTTGCAAGTACAGTAAAAGGCCAGGATAATGTAACCCTGGTTGGTGAAGAAGCTGGAGGAGGCTGGCATGGTAATAGTGGAATTATGATTCCCGATGTAACACTGCCCAATACCAAAATGCGTGTAAGGATGCCTTTGTTCCGAATAGTACAATATAAGCATGTGCCGAAAGACGGTAGAGGTGTAATGCCTGATATTTATGTGCCACCTACTGTCGAAAACGTGAGAAAAGGCATAGATGGTAAGATGGTAAAAGTGAAGGAATTAATTGGTGAAAGCAATCCTTAAGACAAAATCATTTCTATCACTTTGAATTCATTGTCAAATACAACAAAATCTGCGGCATAACCCGCTTCAATTTTTCCAAGCTTAGGTCCATGCTTAAGCAACTGCGCAGGATAAGTCGATGCCATTCTCAAAGCTTCTTCCAGGTCAATCCCAATTTTTTCAACACAGTTTTGAACAGCTTTCAACATGGTGAGAGACGATCCGGAAAGGGTTCCATCGGGAAGAGTATACCTGTCTCCTTTAAAAATGTGTTGGTATTCGCCATGCAAAACTTCGGCCACGGCATCAGTAATCAGGAACAACCTTTTTCCCAATTGTCGCTTGCTTATTCGCACTGCAGTGAAATCAACATGTATGCCATCTGCAACAACACTGCTCTTTACTTTTTCATCATCATAAATCGCACCCACCATTCCCGGCTCGCGACTTTGAAATGCGCTCATGGCGTTGAATAAATGTGTTGAAGTGGGAATTCCCAGGTCAAATCCTCTTCTTGCCTCTGCCAGGGTGGCATTTGTATGTCCGGCTGATACAATCAGATGATGATCGAGTAAGAGTTTAATAATTCGTTCTTCGCACATTTCGGGTGCAATGGTAATCATCTTCAAAACGTCCTTGCCTGCAGACAAAATCATTTCTACTTCAGCCATTTCCGGCTTTTTAATGCAGGCCAAAATGTGGGCTCCTCTTTTAACAGGATTCAGGTATGGACCCTCCATATGCAGACCCAATAATCCTTTTCCCCCCTGTTTCCAGTATTCTCTCACCACGTCCATTCCTTTCAGGAATTTTTCAATGGTATTTGTGGCCATGGTGATCATAAAATGCGAGCAGCCACCGCTTAAACAATATTCGTACGTGGATTTAATGGCATCTGTAGTAAGTTCTGTTGAAAACATTTTTCCATTTCCACCATAAATCTGTAAATCAATGAGAGAAGGTGCAATATTCAATCCACCTAAATCTTTTATCGTGTATTCTTCATCTATTTTGTTCGCATCTACAATCCCATGAATGCTTCCGTTGTTGGTGAGAATAGCCTTTCCTGTCTCCCGGCCATGACCGGAATAAATGATTCCGTTAGTGTAAGCAATTGCCATATTAGTGTTCATAATTCAATTAAAAAACGATCAGCATCTTTCCAAAATGGAAAATTCTTTCTTATTTCTTCAAGCCTCTCTTTATGCAAAACCCTCGTGAAGATTTCGGGTCCACTTACAGATTCTGATAAAATTTCTCCCAATGGATCCACAACCATTGAATTTCCGTTGTGATTATTATTATTGCCATCGATTCCAACTCGATTTACGCCCACAACATAACACTGGTTCTCGATAGCGCGCGCCTGTAATAAAGTTCTCCAGGCATGAATTCTTTTTTCGGGCCAGTTAGCAACATAAATAATCAGATCGAACTCCAGTTCTGTTGCCTGATCATTTTTATATTCCGGCGACTGACGCGACCAAACCGGAAATCTTAAATCATAACAAATCAGAAGATTTATTTTCCATCCCTTAACTGAGGCAATCAATCTTTTGTCTCCCGGGGTGTACCTTAAATCTTCTCCTGCAAAGGCAAAACGGTGGCGCTTGTCATAGTAACCATATGTACCGCCAGGCAGCATCCAGATAAGGCGATTAAAATACTGATCGTTGTCATTAATGATTACACTGCCGGTTAGAATAATTTTCTTTTCTGAGGCGATCCTGCTCATCCATTTTACAGTTTCGCCTTCCATTGTTTCGGCAAGTGGGCCGGGATCCATAACAAAACCCGTACTAAACATTTCGGGCAAAACGATTATTTCAGTTTTATCCTTAATGGAATTGATCTTTTCTTCAAACATTTTGAGGTTTGAATCGCGATCTTTCCAATGGAGATCAGTTTGTATTCCCGTTATAGAAAGTGTAGACATATTCATTTCACCTATTCGCAGTGAGAGTGAGTAAAGTTAGGGTGAAAAATATTCGAAAATGGGATGTATGTGGCTTTTTGAAAATTTTCCTTTAGTTAAACCTGAGAGAAAAACTCAAAGTTGCATAATCATCATTTGCAATCATTGTTTTGGCTTCCCTTGATTCATGCACATATGCGAATGATAATCCGATTTTGTTTTTAGCATAACAAAAGCCGATATGATTGGTGTAAACCCAGGGCATTGGCGGACTGGTAACCGGACCTTTTTCTTTTAGAAACATTCCTCCTTCCAGTGTGGCATTATAGAATTGATATTCCAGTTCCGGTTGTATAAAAATAAACAGCTCCGATTTTTTTGCGTATTTGCCCGATGATTTATCCAGCCTGGAATTCCAGTAGGCTGAACGATCATTCTTTTCAAATTTTCCCAGACGTAATACAAGGCTGCCGATTGCATTATCAAATGCATTGCCTGCATTTATTTTTCCTATAGCAGCAATATCAAAAAATCTTCGCGGCGATTTGCCGAGCAAATGGTATACATAATCAAAGTTTAAATTGACGGTGGCCGTGTTATTTACCTGCGTCTGCCATCCCTCAAGATGGTGTATTCCCAGGAAATGATGATAGACTGTCTGGATTTGCCTTGCAAAAGACGACTGGCCTATCACGCCCACAGAAATTCCATATCTCAATAAATTTTCATTCTCGTAAAAGCGGCTTTGTTGAGCTTTCACGTACAGATAGCCCGCAAAAGGGCGGTCCACATTACCATTAGCGTAAGAATCATAATCATGCGGATTGTAAATGAGCTGACCCAGTTCAAATCTTGTGATCGCTTTGGTTTTTTTACCGTTGATTATTTTGGCTTTGTTTCTATCGTAATTAATGAAGCTGTAGGAAATGAAGAGCCCATTTGTATAATAGCCATCTTCGAGATTTAATAGATAATTGTCGTTATCGCTCACAATTTGAATTTCGTGACGATAAGACTTTGTCGAATCAGATTCTTGTCCAAACCCAATTATTCCAAATCCCACAATAAGGATCAATATCAGGAGCGCTTTCTGCATTTGTTCCTGTCAGGCGAAAATTGATGTATGAATTATAACGCAGATATCTAGGATTCGGTTTGCAGCTTTCTTAATATTGGACTTATGAGGTTGTATTCAAATCCCTTTTGGAGAAGGTAGTCCTGGGTCTTGCGAAGTTTTGTAAAGATATTCTTTTCCCCTTTCAAACTCAACCATTTTGTTTCCGCCAACTTTTCGAGTGTTTTTTCATATTCAGTATCATTTATTTGTTTCAAGGCCTTGCGAATGCAGTACTCACTGATTTGCCTTTCCTTCAGTCCATATTTAATCTTATTTCTACCCCAGTGTTTGATCCTGAATTTTCCGCCCGCAAACTGAGTCGCAAATCTTTCCTCATTTAGATAATCTTCCTCAATTAACCTGGATATCACTTCTTCTACTTCAGATTTATAAAGTCCTAAGGAGTATAACTTTTCCTTTGTTTCTGCATGGCTTCTTTCCTGGTACCCACAGAAATGTTTTGCTTTTTCGAAAGCCTGATCTTTGGTTAACCGTTTTTTCTGAAACATAGTATTATTCTCACCTCTTCAAATATTCATCGTTTTTGAGCGATGGTATAAAGCATTCCCTGCCGCATTTCGGTTTTGGTGTGCTCCAGGCCCGCCTTCCCGCATAATGCAGTCAGTTCTGCCGGATGCAATATCAATTTGTAATAGGAACTTTCACTAAAAATCCATTTGGAATCCTGTTTTTCATACAGCATATCTGTCACGCGCACCCTGTCTTCATAAAATTCAAGCAAGCAGGTAAGCAATCGCGAATCGTCGCTATTAACAGGTATGAATTTTCTTGAATTAATTTTTTGTCCGCCCATGTCACGATACGAGATTATAAGCTTTCCGTCTGGTTCCAGTTTATCGGCACATTTTTTCAATAACCTTTCTACATCATCTCTCGATTCCAGATGCGAAATCGTATCACCCATGCAAACAATAAGCTGCACCTGTTTAGGTGTGAATTGGTCAAAATTCCGAATATCGGCCTCCTCGGTTTTTATTTGGAGTCCGTTAGAATTCTTAATTAGCTCATTAAGTAACCGGGTGTTAAAATCGATGGATATAAGCTGAAAACCCATTTCCGCCAAAGCCACGGATTGAATGCCAGTTCCGGCACCAAGGTCTATTGCAACTGCGCCCTGGCGCGGCAAAATTAGGTTTTGGCTGAAGTAATTTTTTTGATCTGATTTCTTCACTTCAAAATCGCCAATCATCCAGGAATAAATGCGACCAAGATGGTTGTCGTAGTGTTCCTTTGCACTCATAAACAAACCTTGTGAAATCCTGAAAGGTAGTGGATTAGTCGTTGATATCGTTTAAAAAATTCGGTTTAGATTTATGATCCCTTAATTTATATTTGTCAAACTTATAGCTCCAATATGAAGTTTATTGTTTCGTCTTCTGCCTTACTAAAACAACTGCAACAAATCAGCGGTGTAATTAATGCTAACACAGTATTGCCAATTCTTGAAGATTTCCTTTTCGAAATTGAAAAGAACAAACTCACTGTTGTTGCAACGGACCTCGAAACAGTGATGAAAATACATATGGATATTGAGGCTAAAGACAGCGGTCGCGTGTGCATACCCGCAAAAATCCTGATGGACTCGCTTAAAAATCTGCCTGACCAACCACTTACTTTTAATATCGACAAAAATTTTGCTGTTGAAATTACCAGCGACAATGGGAAGTATAAAGTGATGGGTGAAAATCCTGATAATTTTCCAAAGGAGCCGGCTGCCGATGATACCAATTCCTTTAATATCACATCCAGCGCCCTGGTAACTGCCATCAACAAGACCCTGTTTGCAGTAAGCAACGATGATCTTCGCCCCGCAATGACTGGAGTATACTTTGAGCTGGATAAAAAGGGAATGACATATGTTGCAACTGATGCGCACCGACTGGTGCGATATCGCAGAACGGATGTGAGTTGTCCGGCAAATGATTCTTTTATCGTACCAAAGAAGCCATTAAATCTTCTTAAGACTGCTTTGCCCGACAATGACGACGAATTGAAAATTTCATACAATAGCAACCATTTATTCGTTGACCATGGAACTACACAATTGGTATGTCGCCTCATTGACGCCAGGTTCCCTGATTATAAAGTGGTAATTCCCGCCGACAACCCATACAGAATGACTGTCAGCCGCACCGATTTCCAGGGAGCGCTTCGCAGGGTGAGTGTTTTCAGTAACAAAAGCACTAACCAGGTTGCATTAAATATTACCGGTAGTGAATTGCAGCTGGCTGCGCAGGATGTTGACTTTAGTTTTGAAGGAAACGAAAGAATGAAATGCCAGTACGAAGGAGAAGATTTACAAATAGCATTCAATGCGAAATTTTTAATAGAAATATTAGCGGCGACACCAAGCGCCGAAGTGAGAATGGAATTGTCAACTCCAACTAAGGCTGGAATCCTTAAGCCAGTTGAACAGGATGAAAATGAAGAATTGCTAATGCTGGTGATGCCCCTGATGCTGAATCAATAAACTTCTTTCTAAGCTTTTTCGCGAAATTCCAGGTACAGATACCGATGTTTCTCTACCTGGAATTTTTTTATTTTCCTTAGGCGGATTATACCTGGGCCGATAGTAGGCTGCAAAAAAAGTTGTTTTGAAAAATGAGTAGGTAAGGATTTTGCGTGGATCTTTCAATACGATGTCCGGTAATAAATGGTACCACTTATATCCTTTTGAAACAAAAAAATCCCGGCATTCATTTGCATACCCCAGTTCACGGGCAGCTGTAAATACTGCATCTCTCTGACATCTTGATTTTTGAAACGGTGCGAATATTCTTTTTTGAAATCCAAAATGATTTATCTGATCCTTTGCCTGTTTATAATTTTGAAAGCGACTCCACGCATCCAGTTGTGCGAGAACAGGCAGTGAGAACAGAAAAAGAAAGCCAAATGCAGAAAGCAAATGGTCAGGCGTTTCAAATCCGGTGATATAGAGTATGGATGTTATTATGAGGATTTCAAATAGGGTAATCGTGTGCAACAGAAGTCCCGCCCTGCAATATGATATCAATACATTTCTTCTCATACATCAACCTGAAATATAGAGAAAAATATGAGCCATTTATCCTAAACTTTAGTTAGATATTCTCTCTTTTAGAATTTTAATTTATTAATAACTGCGTTTCATCAATTTTGTGTTTTCCATGTAGCTCAAATTTGTTATTTTCATTACATGAGTTTTGTGATCCTCAGAAGTTATGACAACTATATTGATGCCAATATTGTTTTGGGTCGCTTGGCCAGTGAAGGCGTGCAGGCTTTTTTGAGAGATGAATATACTGTTACAATGACTCCAATGTTTACAAATGATATTGGCGGAATAAAGCTCACTGTTAAAAAAGAAGACGAATTAAGGGCGAAAGAGCTTTTGGAAGAATTCGACCGGGAAAAAGGCAGCATTGACCTGTCTTAATAGTTGAAGTTTCCTTGTTTAAACTCAGAGTTGCAATTATCCGTATTTGGAAGTTTTTACATTGCATTTATCCGTTTTTCAATTCCTGCCTATTTTTCTACCTTGCTTTAGAAAGTCAGCCGCATGCTACACAACATCATAAATTATTTCAGCACACTGGAAAATCATCCTATACAAAGGATGGTTATACTTGTTGGAGGAATGTTGTTGCTCTGGATGATTGAAGGGGCCATTCCACTGGCTACCCTGCATTACAAGAAAAATAAAGTGCGCCATGCTGTTGTGAATCTCTCCTTTACTCTTATTCATCTCATCATCCATACTGGATTTGCTGTTTTGATTTTATTACTTTCTGATTGGGCAAAGGCAAATCATTTCGGACTCGTTTATTGGTTCGGTCTCGGCGTAGGAATGACTATCGTGGTTAGTTGCCTGGCCCTTGATTTTTTCGGAGGATGGTTCGTTCACATAGTAGAACATAAAGTAAAATTTCTCTGGAGATTTCATGTTATTCATCATGCAGATAATAACGTTGATGTCACAACCGGTCTGCGCCACCATCCTATTGAAAGTGTACTTCGTGGAATTTTTTTTCTAGGGGGAGTGATTATCTCCGGATCTCCCATGTATGCAGTAATGATCTTTCAAACCCTGCTCATTATCTCAACTCAATTCACTCATGCTAATATAAGTCTGCCCCGTTGGCTCGATTCCTCAATCAGCTTCATTTTAGTTTCTCCAAATATGCACAAAGTGCATCATCACTGGAAGCAGCCGTATACCGACAGCAATTACAGCGCCGTATTTTCTATTTGGGACCGGCTTTTGGGAACATTTATGAAACTCGATCCCAAAGAAATCAGGTATGGTTTAGATCGTTATTATCCCAACGAAAAAGATGAGGATCTTCCTCAACTTATGAAGGCGCCATTTCAAAAGTTCTACGAATCTCCGGGCGAAGTAGAATCGACACCTGTTACAAATCCGGAACTAAGTCGTGTATAATTGCGCGTTTGGATGAAATGCCGCAAATTTGTTTCATGAATGTAATTGCGATGATTCCGGCACGATATGCCGCTACCAGATTCCCTGCCAAACTGATGCAAACCCTGGGAAACAAAACAGTTATTCGGCATACTTATGATAATACTGTTGCCACTGGTTTATTCGACAAAGTTTATGTGGTAACCGATTCTGACATTATTTACAAAGAAATTACTTCAAATGGCGGCAATGCTAAAATGAGTATTGCTGAACACGAAAGCGGTAGTGATCGTATTGCAGAAGCAGTTGCAGATATGGACGTAGAAATTGTAGTAAATGTGCAGGGCGATGAACCGTTTGTGAAAAGGGCACCTCTTGAAAAATTGCTGAATGTTTTTAAGGGTGAAGATGGAAAAATAGTTCAGGTCGCGTCAATGATGCAGATTTTGAGAGAGCAGAAATTTATTGACGACCCTAATTATGTGAAAGTTGCCGTAGACAAAAACATGAATTCATTATTTTTTTCCAGGAGTGTTGTTCCTTATCCTCGAAATAAAAATATTTCCATTCCTTATTACGAACATATCGGCGTTTACGCATTTCGTAAAAATGCATTGTTACAGTTTACAAAATGGCCAATGACTCCGCTTGAATCTGCAGAAAAAATTGAATGCCTGCGTTATCTTGAAAATGGCATTCTTTTAAAAATGGTTGTTGTGGATTATATGGGTGTTGAAATAGATACTCCTGAAGATTTGGAAAGAGCTTCAAAGCTTTTACAATAAATTCAAAACTTAATTACTGCAAATCCTTCGCGCTGATTTCTTTCATAAGGAATCACCACTTCATTTGATGCAATCTGCCTGGCTTTTTGAAAGATCAATGTGTTATTGATATCCCAGAAAGCAATTCCAGCATCTTCAATAAGATTTCCTTCCTGATCCAGGATCGTCGTGCTTCCCGATTGGTCCGACCTTTTGAATCGACTATTATATAGAAAGAATAATTTGTTTCCTATCGGAACTATGAAATAAGACAGGAAAGATGAATTCAATTCAGTTATTTGTTCTTTACTGATGATTCCTGTCCACGGTGTTTCGTTTTTATCTGCCGGAAAATAAAACAAATTCAAATCCCCTCTTTTATGTGTTTTGTCGGTTGAGCCTAATTCTGAAATGCGGGTATAATCTTCGTTATTGTATAATTTCTTTTGGGCAGTTCCCATCGTTCGATTTACAATTACCGGGTCAGTTTCATTTTCAGATTCTTCACTTCTATAACCACCGGTAAACGTTCTGCCATATTCTTTTAAGAGCATAAAGCCTGCCCCCGGGAATGGAATGAAATCTTCTTCAAAAAGATTTTCATTTTTCATCTTATCGCTATTAAGTGTACTGAAGCGATAAGACGAATCAAAATCAATTTCTTTTCGTTGAAGAGAATAATGTGCAACACTTACACTTTTAATTGATGGATATCTTAGCCTGGCGAGGACACCGGTAAGCACTTCATTTTTACGATTATCCAAACTCAGGGAAACAGATTCAACGCTCGATGAAGCAGGGAGTTTCACTTCTTTATATACGAATTCGCTATCCTGACTCATAAAATGAAATATCAGGAAATTATGGTTGGATCTTGATGGCGCAGTCATCAGCCAGTCGCCACTGTTTGCAACTTTCACAGGTGCATTGCTGAAATGTTCAATGGGATAATTTGTAAAATCGTACTGGACCATAGGCTGGCTTAAATAAGGATGTTCGTATTTATTGTACACGAGCAAATTCCAGTCGCGGTTGAAAAGAAGAGCGTGAACTTTTTGAATGGCATTTGTTCCTGTTTCAAATCCCAGGATAAGAATTTTCGTTTTGTCTTCTGATCTAATCAGCAAAAAATTATTGGCAATTTCATTGAAGGGAAATGAGCTGGGAATTTTTCCTTCACTTAGCAGCGTTCCATCTGGAGCATAGCGTTGTAAATACAAATTGGTTTTGTGATAATCTGTAACAAGTATGAGGCGATCAAAATACCTTTCATCCGAAATAAAATATTCTTTCAGTGAAGTAACAGCAACAGAATTGAAGGGAACCGTTCGTACCGGTTTTACCCTGCTGTCATAAATTTCGAAAGATTGTGAATTATCACGGATCCCATAATTGGAAGGATAGCGTGGCGAATCTTTTTTTCTCCCAATTTGTAACCAGTAATAATCTCCAGCCTTTGCAACAACTTCAAATTTTAAGGAACTGGGATCGCCAACAAATGGAGAATACAAAACCTTTTGAGAAAGGAGCGATTGGGAAAGCAAAAGCAGGAAACCAGCCAGATATGTACCTCTCTGAACCCTCATAAAATTGCTGTACCTTCCTGAAGTTACAAATCTTACAGAAAATTCAATGAAGTTTCACTCAAAGTCACTAAGAAGCACAAAGGCGCGTAAAACTTGTATTCATTTATTGATTTTTTTATTCTTTTGTCAGGTAGTATCTGGCCAGCCTCCGAAATATCGATATTATAAGGAGCCTTTTCGTCCACAATTCCATTTTACGCCACCTATTCAATGGACAAATGACCCAAACGGTTTGGTTTGGTTCAATGGCCAATACCATCTTTTTTATCAATACAATCCTTTTGGAAATCGTTGGGGCCACATGAGTTGGGGACACGCCATTTCGAGTGATCTTATTCATTGGCAACATTTACCGGTTGCCATTCCTGAAGCTGACAGCGTAATGATCTTTTCCGGCAGCTGCGTGGTTGATAAAAACAATACAGGCGGATTTGCTGATAAAAACGGGCAGGTTCCGATGGTTGCCATTTACACCGGACATATTATCGCGAACCCTAAATTACCGGACGACTACCACCAGGCCCAATACATTGCTTATAGCTTGGATAGCGGAAAATCCTGGACCAAATATTCTGGAAATCCGGTATTGGACATTCACAAAAAAGACTTCAGGGATCCAAAAGTTTTCTGGTATGAACCCGAAAAAAAATGGGTGATGATCCTGGTCCTTCCAAACGAACACAAATGCCAATTTTATGCTTCTCCAAATTTGAAAACATGGAATCTCCTGAGTGAATTCGGCCCTGCAGGAGATAGTACACAAATATGGGAATGTCCGGACCTGTTGCAGGTTCCAGTCGAAGGAAATTCTGGAAATTCAAAATGGGTATTGACTCACTCTACGCAATTCACCATGCAATATTTTGTCGGAAATTTTGACGGAACAAAATTCGTGAATGAAAACCCGGCGCAAAAAATATTCAGGCCCGATCAGGGTCCGGATTTTTATGCCGCTATTACCTATAATAATTTGCCTGAGGGTTCTCAACCTGTTTTTCTTGGATGGGCCAATAGCTGGCGATATGCGAATGACATACCGACTTATCCGTGGAAGAGTGCCATGGCTCTTCCGCGCAATTTGAGTTTGAGAAAAGTTGATAGTGACTGGATTCTTATTCAAAAACCCCTGCAAAAATTAGAATCGCTTAGAAAGCTCGTCTTTAAGCAGGATTCGTTTTCATCAAAAAGGCAATATGATCCTGGCGTGAAATCCATGCAGTTCGAAATGGAATTAAAGATCGCGCCAGGAAAAGAGTCAATTGCAGGAGTAAGGATTGCTAAAAAAGCTGAGCATTATCTCGAAATGGGCTATGACCAAAAAACAGGAGAGTTTTATGTAGACAGGTCCCGTTCCGAACATCAGGCTTTTAATCATGAGTTTGATAAGTTCGGCAGGTTTAGTGCTAAAGTGAGACCGATAAATGGTTTGATCAATTTGCAGGTTTTCATCGATAAAAGTGTTATTGAAATTTATGTAAACGGAGGCGAAACCGTGTTTACTATCCAGATTTTCCCCAATGATGATGCAAATGGAATTGAATTCTTCAGCTCTAGTTCCGATGCAAAGTTTCTTAACATCAAAATCTGGGAATTAAGTTCTATTTGGTAATCAAAATGGGACTAAGGTTTTAATCCTTTCATCTTTTACCTTTGTGCCCTGTATTTCAAAAAAGTAAATTATCATGAAGTTTCGCAATTTTAAAATGATCGGCTATGTGATTTATGGCCGCGGAAGTTTTGACCAGCTGGATGAAATTTTGGAGCCGAATAGAAAGACTGGTTTGCCAATGATTTTTTTGGTGGATCATTTTTTTGAAAACAAACCACTTATTAAAAGAATTCCTGCTAAAGGAAACGATAAAATTATTTATGCCGATGTGACTGATGAGCCAAAAACAAAATATGTAGACTCCATTGCAAAACAGCTGAAAGACGAATTTGGAACCATTAGTGGCATCGTTGGCATTGGCGGCGGGTCCACCATGGATCTTGCGAAAGCTGTTTCCCTCATGATGAATAATCCAGGTTCTTCTGCTGATTACCAGGGCTGGGATCTGGTAAAATTTCCGGGCGTATATAAAGTTGGAATTCCAACATTAAGCGGTACAGGAGCTGAAGTGAGTCGCACTTGCGTTTTAACCGGACCTACGCGCAAATTGGGGATGAACTCAGATTTTACGCCATTTGATCAAATCGTACTGGACCCGGCGCTTACTACAAATGCTCCCACAAATCAAAGATTTTATACAGGAATGGATTGCTATATCCATTGCATTGAAAGTTTGCAGGGAACTTATTTAAATGAGTTCAGCAAATCCTATGGCGAAAAAGCGTTGGAACTTTGCCAGGAAGTATTTGTGAAAAAAAATAGTTGGGATGATGACAGCGATGATAAATTGATGATGGCCTCTTACGCCGGCGGTATGAGCATTGCTTACAGTCAGGTTGGAGTTGCACACGCAGTTAGTTACGGTCTCGCCTACCTGCTGGGAACAAAACACGGAATTGGAAATTGCATTGTCATGAATCACCTTGAAGAATATTATCCTGCCGGAGTGAAAGAATTCCGCAAGATGGTTGAGAAAAATAATATTACAATTCCCACGGGCATTTGCAAGGGGTTAAACGATGAGCAGTTTGATACTATGATTAACGTTTCCCTCGGCATGAAGCCATTATGGGAAAATGCTCTTGGGAAGGACTGGGAGAAAACCATGACCCGGGATAAGCTTAGAAAATTATACGAGAAACTCTAATTCCAAATTCCATCTGTTGATTTTTTAATTGGACTCTTGAAAACTTTAAGTCAGTCCGAATCACCACCAGAGCTTCTATTGGTGCCGGATATCATTTTTAGCTGGCGAAGGGCGGTTACAAGAATTAATTTAGCGGTCCGCTGAATCAAGAAGAATCGCAGTTGGTTTGGCTTGCCTGGTATGAAGATGCTGTTCATCATGCTCGTGTGGTTATTTATTGCTCCCGATCATGTTTTCAATTCTGAATACAGATCCCAGACTTTTATTGATCCCACCGGCACATATATTCTCAAAGGCAAATTCCAAAATTCAGTTCTTAAGGGTCGATATGGCGAGATTCGTGTGAAACTTTTAGACAGCACAAGCATCGCCATGACTTTTTATATGAACAGTGGTTACCCCAATTATTTCGCCGGAGCATTTATTGATACACTGATGTATGATGGAACTTCTGCAATTTATTCCTGCTCAGAGCAAAAAATTTATAAAATCAATTTTCGCTTTTCGAATGATGAAGTTGAATTAAGCCAACTTTATGAAGATCCGCATTCTTCCTGCGGATTTGAATCCGGAGTTATCGTATCTGGCGCTATCAAGAAATATTCAAAAGACACTCCGGTTATTAAACCCATTCGAACTGGTAGTTAGTATTAAGAAAGTACCCAGTACCTAGTACCAAGTACTTAGACAAATCATTTTTTTCCATTTAACCTTTGGGCTCTGCGATTCTTATAAAACTTAAGCATTTGCGCCTTTGCGACCCCGATGCATATCGGGCTTTGCGCTTAATCAGCAGATCGTTGATATTTTTCCAAATGTGCATTCGACATCTTTTGCTGTCTGATCCCGCCTGCGGCGGGAAAGACGCTCCATTCCGCCCATTTTTTCACGGCATTTTAGCCGAGGCCGGGGGAATACAAAATCTCTCTATTGAAATGAAATTTCATTTCTATTCGAAAAATCAGGGAACTGCAGTCGTTCACCACAGTAGTACCATA
>PSRI01000154.1 GCA_003175935.1 Bacteroidota bacterium | reverse complement strand
GCAGGAGGCAGGGAATCACTTTATGGGAGGTACAGTAAGGTTTGTATCGGTTGTAGCAACCCAACTTCCATATTCGCCAGCCTGTGCAGAGGGGGGATTCATGACAAACTGTCCACTTAAAATCAAATGTCGAATTCGAATAGAGGCATCATCAAAGATCGTCAAGTGACCTGAAAATGTGGCATAAGATGAATCAAACCTTATTTGTTTGGTGCTTTCATTCCAATATCCGTTAATGGGGATAGGTGTTCCACGAAAGTTAATCGTCCCACTTACCCTGTTATTCGTAATAGAGTTTATGATAAGTTTGCCCCAAATGACCGGGTCTCCCTGCAATAGCAGCGTGGATACCCCACTGAGAGGGAAATGGTATACTTACGGGTTTTTTTTGAGCCGTTTCGGTTTTCAAAGATGATCTCTCCCTGTAAATAAAATGAGCAATTTACAAATGAAATGTTAAAAACGAATGGTTATCCCTGAATGGATGGATAAAGTAATTCAGATATTTTAAAACTTAATATTCTATGTATATCCTGTGTAAATGTTTTTAGGCAATAAACCATTTAAGGGGAATAGATTATTCCGCATGGGTTAGTGAAAAAATTTTTGTCTAATCTTTTCCAATCATACTTCCTGCTTTTAAACAGATAATAAAGTTTTTAAGTTAATCATAAAGAAGAGGGGTAATGAGAAAGTGACAGTGGCAACTCAAGTAAACCAAACTTTAGCGGGGTTAAAAAGTGCACAGGCAAGCTTCGAAACATTTGCTTTACAAACTGAAAATAAGCAAGCGAAGCAGCTGTACCAAAATGCGGCACAACAAACTCAATCTATAATTAACAGTATTGAGCCGCGTGTACAACAAATGCAACAAGAAGAGCCTCAATATATGTAGTAATCTCCATGTTAATGAGTTGGCTTTATGCCAGCTCATTCTATATTATTAATGTTTACCACTTTTTGTAAATGCATTTAACCAAGAATGGTTAAAATGAAGGGCGCAGCATAATAGTGAAAGCTTTACAAACGAAATCATCAATATAAATCTTATAATCCATGCATGGATTAACAAAAAAATGCACCAGAGGATGCCTTAAAAATGAATAAATAAGGTATGGCGGATAACTGTTCGATAGATATCACTCGGGTAATTCTCTGCGATCAACTGAATGCGGTGGTTCCTCAAGCCATCCATTGGCAATCATGATATTTGCAGCGTCTTCAGCCAACTTTGCATCACTTGCAATGGCAGCAGAATATTTAAGCCCTAAATCACGTCGCATGGAACCTGACAAGGCGGTACCGTAATAAGCCATGGCTGTTTGTAATAAGAAACTGCAATGGTAGATCATTAATTTATCAGAAAAAGGCGCAATTTGGGAATCAGTAATATGAGTATCCCAGGAAATGGAGGAACTTATAAAGTCATTTTGTAATATAGAACTGAAAGTAGAAATATGTTCTTCTGCTAATTCGATGATTTGTTGAATAAATGATCGGATTTCTTTGGATTGGGCGGTTTGGCGAAAACCAAGTGCTAAGTCTTTTGTCATGATGCTTTTTTGTAAATTAAAATAAAGGCTACTTATTTCAATAGCGTTCAATGGACGATGGTTACCGAACCAACCAGCTATAAAGCTTTGTTTTTCTGCAAATTCAACTTTTTCCGGAAGCGCGATTGTGGGGGGGCGTTCCAATAGCCCTTTAGACTGCATCATTCCTAATGTGGTATTAAATAACTCAGTAGCTTCTTTAAATGCTTCTGAATAAAATTGGCGTACATCAAGCCTCGGGGAAGTGGTAATCCCAAGAGAGTAGGCGATTAACCCGTGTATCGTCATTTCATGAACGTAAAATAGCCAAAAATCATCTGAAAATAAACGGGGTGCATTTAAATGGACATCTTCATCGGTAAATCCATATGGAATAGGAAAATTTTCATTTTGAAAGATACCGGTTATTTTTTGAACAAAATTCTTTGATAGATGTAAAGCTTTGTCATATATATTATGAATGTCAGGATCCGTAATTGTTTGCAAAGCATATTTGTTAACACAGGTTCCCAAAGTATTACTTATATAAGGTGTCCAAAGATTCGATACATCAAGTGTAACAATTTTTTTCTCCATTACTTTTCCTCCGATATGATATTTTTTACTGGCTTTATTGACAGGATTTTCGCTTATTGAGCTTAAGTAGTGCAGTTGTTAACGCGACTTTACGGATTGTCATCCTTTCAATTTTTATGATTCACTTTTGCAGATGTTTTTATGTCCATTTAGGAAAAAAATCCATAAAGTGTCTTATCTTAGTTAGTTTTTAATCTCATATCTAAGATTTAGGAAGTATCACAAGAATTGTATTTTTAATTTTATTAAACATATCATAATAAAAAAATGTCTGAAGAGGGCATTTCCAACTAGCCGTGTAGTTAACTTGTTAGTGACCCCTCAAAGGTAAATAACGAAAGGAAATTTAAAATGACATCGTTTATTCAAAAACTCATGTTAGGTCAAACCAACAATATACTCGGTATTTTCTTTCTTTGTGGTCTTTTCGCTTATTTCGTTGATTATAAGGTTCTGCAAAAAGAATCCAGATATAAACGGGAAGCAGCTTTTTCGAAAATAATTTCCTTCGCATTTATTTATGGCTCAATAACCGTTTTTACTCTATTGAAAATCTTTGATTGGATGATGTAAGTTAACGGCTGCTCATACCTGTCCTTCTCAATTCCACATCAAGATGTAATCGAATGTCCAAATTTGCAAATTCTCGATCCCAATCCTCTATTGAGTGAAATTTCCTCCAATACTCCGGATATTCACCACGTACGTACTCTCCGAATCCAATAACATCAGAACGGCATTCTTTTAACATTTTGATTGTTTTTTCTTGATTTTTTAATAATAACTGAGTTGAGTCTTTGCCAATTTGTTTCATCATCCTAACGTTGTTTATTGTTTTTCCCGTTTTCTCTTCTAAATTCGCTTCAGCCCTCATGTATACATCAAAAAATGGTTTTCCATTGTTTTTTCTTAATTTAATTTTTGTCTTTCGGTTTGATCCTTTAATCGTTGCACTGTGTTTTGGGTCACCAGGTACAGGCACTGCGAAACCATACCCTGCTTTATGCTCACCGGTCAATTCCATATACGCCGCTGTACCTAATTGATTGAGATTCGAAACCATTCGGTCTCCCTTGAACACCGCTAGTCCTTCGATTTCGATTCGCTCTTTTTTATAAAGAGATATAAAAGGTAAGACTGGATCCCTTGCATTTGAAGAGTGCGTGGACCAGAAATTGCCAAGAAAAACATTTGGGATTTTACCCATTCGCACTGCATTGTCCATTATACTCACTAAATACAAGGTTGGTACCCTTGATAATTGTGGGGTAGCCTCAATGATGGGCCCAGCCGATCCCTTTGAAATAATCAACCAGGCAAGTCTTCGAATCTCTGCATTTCTTCTAAAGAAATCTTGAACATCCTGCATACCGGATTTTGCAAGCGTTTGATTGACAACGATAATCCGTAAATGACCAAAGAATACCCGATTGGCTAATTCCTGCTGCAGGTTATTTACGGCATCATCGATTGTTTTTCCCGTTTTGCTCATAATCAAGACCGGCTTTGCAGTTGGACCACCCCCACCGGACGGCCCGCCAGGTCCTAACGGTATTCTGCCAGGAATGGCAACTTGAGCCGTTAATTTGTAACCTGCGAAATCACTCTTTGCAAAAGGGCCAGTGGTGTTTTGAACGTTTTTTACAATTGGATCAATTGCAAGTCCCAAAATGGTGCCACGTTCTTCAATCTCCAATCGATCCCAGCAGCCTGTTAAAAGAGGAGTTACCAATATTAAACATACAAGAAGCTTATAAAGTTGTTTCCAATTCATAGTTTTGTGCCTCGCTTGCTTTGTATGAGATTTTTCATATGATGGATGACAAATAACAAAAAAGGAAAGCCAATCGTCAAAGGAAGTCCCATGAGTCCGATCCGTTCAATCACATCGTACAAAATAAACTCGTTTGCTGATTGCATGGCAAGGATAAAGACAAAAGGAAATAGAATAAACGTAAATACTTTATGGTTTGTAAAACGCAGCAAGTGGGTAAGTCCTTGTAAAGCAATATAATAGGAAGACAAAATGGCAGTAAATACAGCTGTTACCCATACAGAAATAAAAATAGGATCGAGCCTTTCGAAAAATAATGTTGGAAAAGCAGCCGTTTTTGCGAGCTCCAGCGTCGGCCATAAAAGATTTTTTATTTCATCAAACCCGAACACGGATAAAGTAGCAAAAATGAGAATTAAGTATAAAACTCCTGCTAAGCCAATCCCCAAGGATACACTTTTCATTGCTTTCTTCGGTTGATACATAAAAGGTGTTAACAATCCGATGATCAAAAAGTTTTGTAACACCGCTGCTACAGTTAGGCTGGAACGCAGCATATTAGTCCAGGTCGTTTCATAAAACACGTTTACGATCGGAAAAATATTTGTCAAACTGGCACTTTTTAATGTTAGAAACACAATGACCAAGGCTGGAAAGTATACGAGTGGCATGAAAAAAGTGATGATTCGAGTAAATACTGCCACATCGCATCTTGAAGAGATAACAGCTAATATAAGCATGATAAATACGGTCACTTCGAGTGGTGTTTGCGGCAGGACGGATGTAATAACGACTTCACCAAACTCACGAGCAGCCAGTGCTGCCAGTTCAATGAAGTATATACTTACCGCTAACGTAATCATTCCACCAACCCATTTGCTTAATAATAAGTCACTGTATTCAAACAAAGATTTTTTTGGGTATTTCTCTCCTAAATACGCTAATGTCACACAAGCAAGGAGTACGAGTAAAAACCCAAAAAAAGTACTCATGGGCGCGCCTGTAGCGGTATACTTCACTGTAATACGAGGAAAGGCAAGGATGCCAACCCCAATGACAGTAGTCGCAATGCACATTAAAAGCTGAAGATCGGTTACAATTTTTGGTTTATTCATAGTATCCTCAATGTATTAGTCTTCTGACAAGAGTGAATGATTACTCGGATAATTTTGATCCTCTGAATCGGGGTCTGATGGCGTTAATGGCCTTCCTTTTTGATCAAGCCCAGAATCTTCTATCCTGGTTCTATCTTTCGTTTTTAGGTCTTCCGGTCGTTTTTTCATCATCCACGATGGAAAACGAAATATCGAGTCCTTTATCCCTTCTTTTGAAAATGGAACAATCGGCGTTAGATAGGGTACGCCGAATGATTCTAAAGAATTTAAGTGTACTGCGATTAAAATCAACCCTATCATAACCCCATATAGACCGAACATTCCTGCCAAAAACATGATAGGAAAACGAAGCATTCGTAATGCGATAGCAGCATTATAGGCAGGGGTGGCAAATGAGCCGATGGTTGTCAATGCTACGATGACGACAGTAATAGGACTAACAAACCCAGCTTGAACAGCTGCTTGCCCAATAACTAAGACTCCTACGATGGAAAGCGCACCACCTACTTGTTGGGGCAGACGGATCGTCGCCTCTCGAAGGATTTCCATAATTAATTCAATCCCAAAAATTTCCACGATAGCAGGGAATGGTACACCGGCTCTTCCACCTGCAACCGCAACAGCAAATTTAGTTGGTATCATTTCCGGATTGAAAGATATTAGAGATATATAAATCGATGGGAATATCAATGAGAATAACAAGGAAACCACTCGGATCATCCGTATAAAGCTTGCCATCAAAAATCGGGTATCATAATCTTCGGTTGTTTGATAAAATTGTGAAAAAATGGCAGGAACAATTAAAACGAAAGGTGTTCCATCTACAATGATCAACACTCTTCCTTCAAGGACGTTGGCGGCAGCACGATCGGGGCGCTCCGTATTTTGAACCTGTGGAAAGGGTGAAAAACGGTTGTCTTCTATAAATTGTTCCAGATAACCAGATCCGTATAATGTATCGGTATCAACCGATAGCAGTCTTTTTTTCACTTCTTTCACCAGGTTTTCATTCACAATCCCTTCCATATAGCAGTACGCTACATTTATAGCCGCTTGTTTTCCAATTTGTATGAGTTCAACCCTGAAATTAGGTGATCTTAAACGTTTTCTTACTAAAGAAATATTGGTAATAAGTGATTCCGTAAAGCCTTCACGTGGACCCTGAATGACTTGTTCCGTTTGAGGTGACGTTACAGATCTTTGTTTGAATTGCTCCGTTTTTAATTCGATTGCTTTATCCTGACCATCAATTAATAAAATTGAATTACCTGATAACAGTGAATTGGCAACGCCGATTCTGTTTGTCCTTACACTCAAAAAAGCATAAGGAATACATTGTGAAACAATGATGTCGAATAAATCCGTACCTGTCTGTGTACTGATATCAATATCAAACATTAACGAGTGGATCACTTCACTTATTTCCGTTTTAGAAGATGCACTAACAAAATAGAGGAGCGCACACGAAATGGGTTTATTACCAAATTGAATTTGAAGTTTTCTGGTAATAAAATCGAGATTCATTCCAAAATTGGAATCAAACAGTTGGAGATTATCCTCTAATTTTTTCGATAATTTGGTATGGTCTAGACTTTTCGATGGTGTAGATCCTTCAGTATGACTGTTTGTGTTAGAATCATTTAGTTTGTTTTTAATTTCTCGTCTTTTTCTATATTTTAGTTGACCTATAAAACTCAACAATATCACCCTTAGTTTTAACTACTCTTTTTAGTAATGTTTACAATAGGTCAAGAGTTATACGAAATTTTTCCAGGAATATCTACATACCATATAATTTTTTTAATTTGTTTTCATAGATTGTGAATTGATTCACTTACACTAACGGGTGCTTGTGCGGCCGAGCATAGGTCGTATCATATAGCGGGTGGGATGCCCGTCGAGTAAGAACTAGCCATTCGCTCGTAGCGAGTCTTGGAGGGCTAAAGGTAACTTTAGTCTTTAAGCGT
>PSRI01000147.1 GCA_003175935.1 Bacteroidota bacterium | reverse complement strand
AAACAACAAACAATAAACAACAAACAATAAACAACAAACTATAAACAACAACAACAAACTATAAACCTCCCCATGTTCAACATCAGAGTTTACGGCATTTTGATAAACGAAAGCAAACAGGTATTGGTAAGCGATGAATTCATTCGCGGGAATTATTATACTAAATTTCCGGGCGGAGGTTTGGAATTTGGAGAGGGAACCAGGGATTGTTTGAAAAGAGAATTTTTGGAGGAGATGAATTTAAATGTTGAGATTGGAGATCATATTTACACCACCGATTTTTTCCAGATGTCGGCCTTCAATCCGGAACATCAAATTATTTCGATCTATTATTTTGCAAAGGCACTTGAAGAAATTAAGGCACCTCTTCGGGATCGGCCTTTTGATTTTGACGAACGCCAAATGAAAGTTTATACCGAAACCGGTGAAACGGAAACTTTTCGATTTGTAGATTGGGCTGAATTTTCAGAAGAAGCCGTTACACTTCCTATAGACAAAGTGGTAGCAGGTATCATTAAGGCTTCGACCCAAAAATTATAGCTCATTACTCTTACCCATAGCCGCTTTTTTCATGGTCATGGCTGTTTGATGTCCCACATACTTCTCAATCCTTCCTTCAATCAAATAAATCAATGGTGTAAGTATAATAGCTACTATGGCTTTATAAGTATAATTAACCAGTCCGATTGCAAAAACCTTTTGCCAGCTCCAGTCATTTCCAATCTTGAATGCAATAAAAAGCACCACAAAACTATCCACCAGCTGAGATACCAGTGTTGAACCCGTGGCGCGTAGCCACACTTTCTTTTCTCCGGTTACTTTTTTGATTCTGTGAAAAACGGTTACGTCCACGATCTGGCTCACCAAAAAGGCAACAAGACTACCGAAAATGATCCACATTCCCTGTCCGAAAATGGCACTGAAAGCATTGGCCATATTGGGTATACCTGAATTTGTTTTACTGCTGATCCAAAAATCTGATGGTGGAATTTGCATGGCAAAGTAAAACATGAGGAAAGCGTAGGAAATAAGTGCCACAGCGGTGTACGAAATTCTCCTTACGGCCCTTGGTCCGTAATATTCGTTTACAATGTCAGTCATTACAAACTCCAATGGCCAAAGCAAAACACCACAGGTTAGGTCAACCGAAAGATGCTGCTGTCCAAATACAGTCAGGTCCAATGGTGGAATGCCCAGAATTTTTTCCAATGAAAACAATTTTCCCCCAATGCATTCGGCAATGAGTGCATTAGCTACGAAAAAAGCGGTGAACCCGACAAATAATTTTGTGGGCTTGTCTTTAAGAATATTTGTAATCATTTTATAAAAAAATAATAGAACTGAATGATAAAGAAAATAGCATTAGTTGTTACCAGCCATTGGGGTACGGGCGAAAGATGTCTCTTACCAGCCACGATCAAAAAGGAATGGGTGATATTAACGATGGCATTCAGAAATAATGGCAATAGCCAGCCCAGGATCAGCAAGAGAGCAACGGTATTTCTTTCCGCTAAAAATGTTTTGTATCTCAAAATAAAACATAATATGAAAGCAATATTGCTGATTAAGGCCAATCTTGAAAGGAAATAAAGCCACCGCATATGAAATATGTATAGAATAAAATCAAATACTAAAAAGCAAAGGAAGACTAAAAATAGCATTAATTTGCTCCCTAAACTTCAGGTTCCAGATGAAAAATTTCAATTTCAAATTATTACTTCCTCACGTAATTGCCATAGTTATTTTCCTGGTTGTGGCCATAGTTTATTGCCGTCCTGCCCTGGAAGGTAAAGTGGTTCAACAGCATGATATCACTAACTGGAAAGGAGCGATTCAAAAATCGGTAGAGTATAAAGAAACACATGGCAGGTATCCATTATGGACACCTTCTTTATTTAGTGGCATGCCAACTTATCAAATCGGATTTGAAGGAAATAATT
This sequence comes from Bacteroidota bacterium, assembly GCA_003175935.1. Lineage (GTDB taxonomy): Bacteria > Bacteroidota > Bacteroidia > Chitinophagales > Chitinophagaceae > PSRI01. The sequence continues at coordinate 14,102 of PSRI01000147.1, read as the reverse complement.
TTGTACCTGGAATTGCGCACACCATTTTTACATTCGGACTCCCCATTCCGATTCAATTTTTCTTCCTGGCCTGCATCAGCTTTTATTTCTTGTGTATCATCCTTCGTGTAAACCCATATATCGGCATAGTGGGTGCCCTGGCTTTTGCTTATTCAACTTATGACCCTGTAATCATTTCTGTTGGTCATAATACTAAAATGTGGTCCATCGCTTATATGCCGGCGTTATTAGGGTCCATAATCCTAATTTTCGAAAGACGATATTGGCTTGGTGCGGCACTTACCGCATTATTTAGCTCCGTAATGGTCGCTATGAACCATCCGCAAATCGATTATTATTTCTTTTTGATTGTGGGTGTTATGACTATTGCATATTTGGTAAGATGGATCAGGAATAAAGAATACAAACACCTTGTTTTGGCACTGGGATTAGCTGTTGTGGCAGGTGTAGTTGGTTTATTTACGAATGCAGTTAATTTATTAAGCACCTACGAATATCAAAAAGAGACTATTCGGGGAGGTGCATCGGTTCTTGCAGACAATACAAGCGAAAAACATTCTAAAACCGGACTTGATAAAGATTACGCTTTCAATTATAGCGTACTTAAGTCGGAGCCATTCGTCATGATGATACCCCGATTCTATGGTGGAAGTAGTCAGTTGGAAACTCCTCAGGATAAGTCCAAAGCTATCGAAGCTTTGCAAACGCTAGGACAGCAAAACATCAATGATGTACAGCAAAACACTGGTATTAATTTATTGAATTTGCTAAGGTCATACTGGGGTGGTATTTCAAACAATGGAGTTGTTGATACTTCTGGTCCACCATATGTTGGAGCCATCATGTGTTTTCTCTTCATTTTAGGAATGGTTTTGATCGACAAAAAATATAAGTGGTGGATATTGGGTAGTGTAGTGCTTGCAATCCTGATGTCGTGGGGGAGTTATTTTGATGGGTTTAATACTTTGCTCTATAACTATCTTCCTCTTTATAATAAGTTCCGTGCACCATCCATGATCCTTGTGATTCCACAGTTGTTGATTCCGTTAGGTGCAGTGCTCGGACTGAACGCTTTCCTTGAAGCCCCGGATAAAAAGGCATTGCGGAAACCTTTGGTAAGGACACTGATTATTACCGGCGTGCTGTTCCTGATTGCATTCATTATTTATGGCTCTTCTGATTTTTTAAATCAGCAGGATAGAACAGCCCTTCGTCAATTAAGGTCCATTAATGAGCCGCAGGTATTGCAGGCAATCAATCCATATTTCGATGGTTTAAAAGAAGACAGGAAATCTTTAATGATTAATGACATATTTCGTTCGTTAGGATTCATCGCAGTAGCGCTTGTGCTTCTTTTCCTTGTAATGAGAAACACGATTAAGCCGATAGTTGCTATTGTTGGTATCATGTTATTTTCATTTATTGACCTTATTTCTATTGATTTGAATTATTTGAATTCTGAGAACTATGTAGAGAAGGACGAGAATGAACTGCCATTTCAAAAAACTGCGGCCGATAATGAAATTCAAAAGGACAAATCTTATTTCAGGGTGTTCAATGTTGGTGGAGATGCTTTCTTTGAAAATATTACCTCATACTATTATAATTCAATCGGCGGCTATCATCCAGCGAAACTGATTATTTACCAGGATCTAATCGACAAACAAATTGCGAAACAACCTGTAAATATGCAGGTATTCAATATGCTGAATGCAAAATATTTTATTCAGAGGGATCCCAGGACTTTGCAAACAGCAAACTTTCAAAAGAATCCAAACGCATTGGGAAATTGCTGGTTTGTTAAGGTAATAAATTACGTGGCGAACGATAAGGATGAAATGAAAGCGATGGATAATTTCAACCCAAAAGACACTGCGATAGTTCAGGAAAAATTCAAGTCAGGAATTGGAGCTACTCCTCAATGGGATTCTTCTGCAACTATTCAACTGGTGAAGAATGATTATGAAATTCTGACCTACAAATCAAATTCAGCCAGCAATCAATTCGCAGTATTTAGCGAAGTATATTATAAGGCCGGATGGAAAGCTTTCATCGACAATAAAGAAGTGCCCATTGCAAAAGTAAATTATGTATTAAGAGGATTGGCAGTACCGGCAGGGCAACATGATATTGAATTCCGTTTCGAGCCGCAGGGATATAAAAATGGAAAAATGCTGACAACTATTTTTTCTATTATTCTGCTCCTGATCCTGGCTGGAGGAATTTATATGGATTGGCGTTCCCGAAATGTAAAAACGGCGTAGTCGCGCACAATCCATCCAATTCATGAATGGTATAGAGATTTCAGTGATCATATGTTCCTACAATCGGCAGGATTATATTATCAGTGCCATCGATAGCCTGTACCATCAAACCATCCCTAAAAATGTTTATGAAGTAATTGTTGTCGATAATAACAGTAAGGACAATACAGCTTCGCTTTGCAAAGATTATATTCAGGCACATCCTGATTACAATATTCAATATTTATCAGAAAGCAGACAGGGCGCGTCTTTTGCAAGAAATACCGGAGCTGCTCTCGCCAAAGGATCTGTTTTGGGTTTTATGGATGATGACGCCATTGCAAAACCTGATTTTTTAGCTAATACACTAAATTTTTTCAAAAGCCACAATGATGCTTCAGGAATGGGAGGGCGAATTATACCTAAGTATATTCCTTCGGAACCAAAATGGATGTCTCACTTTGTTTCTTCACTAGTCGGCAATTTTGATTATAGTAAAGAGGTAGAAGTTTTTCGTCCGAATAAATATCCACTCGAATCGAATATGTTTGTGAGAACCGAGGATTTTCTAAAAGTTCAGGGTTTTAATACAGCATTGCCCGGAGTTGTGGGAACGCTAAGGATCGGGGGAGAGGGAAAGGATTTCTTTTTAAAACTTCAGGCACTCGGAAGAAAAATTTATTACGACCCCACAGTCATTGTGGAACATGTGGTGGAAACGGCCAAACTTACCAGGGAATATATGTACAGGGTGGCTTCGGGTATTGGTAGAGGTGAGCGTGTGAGAATGCTTGAAAAAAGTAAATGGGATTACTTTAAGAAAATTATTGAATATCTCTTCAAGCTGGGTGCATCTTTTGTCCTGGCCATTATTTATACGCTCAAAGGCAGTCCTGCAAAAGCCCGTCCGGTTATCTGGTTCAGAATAGATGCGCTTAAGGGGCTATTTAATAAGTGAAATCACATGACTTTGTAAAAGTGCGGTTTGTTTCGGATGATGGCGGGGGCGAGGATCCATACCGTTGCAACATTCCGGGCAAATGAAAAAGTATCTGCCAAATGCTTTAATGGATTTCTTAATCGGAAAATGGATTCAAAGAAACCAAGTACACCGAAAACGAATACCCCCCAGCTATAATTCAAAAGATCAAACAAAAACCATCCAATTCCATATTGTTTTCTTACTCTCAAGTGGTTTGAAAGAATAAGTTGCCTCGATTTTTTATCGAACAAACCATAATAACCTTTGTCTGATGAATTTTGATCTTTATTGATGGCTTCACCCTGTAAATGTATGATGCCAAGATCTCCGAAGATGCACAGTTTGCCATATTTTCTAATTCTGCTGCACCATTCCACCTCTTCGGCGTACAGGAAGAAATCCTCATCCATTAGTCCGGATTGATCCAAAACATCTTTTTTCACCATTAAGAATGCACCGCTTATCCAATCTACATCTTCGATGGTTTTTGCAACTGGAATATTCGGGACTCTGGTTCCAAATTTGAATGCGATCCATCTCAAAAAATTCCCCCAATAGGGAATTGGCAACAGGATATTGAGACCACCTTTCATAAAATGATGTCCGGAAATCTGAGCCGTCATATCAGGATTACGGAGCTGCACACCTGCTGCAACATATTCGCTGGTATTCAGGAGGCGACAGCAATTCCCAATCGATTCATCAGTTGCTAGGGTATCCGGATTCAATAACAGAATTGTAGAGGATTGGGAACTTTTTATACCTGCATTATTAGCTCTTGCGAAACCGGCGTTGTAGCCCATTTGGATCCATTTCACTTCAGGATATTTCGAACGGATCATGGCTTCTCCCGGTTCACGGGAATCATTATCTACCACAATCACTTCAAATGAAATCGAATTAGTATTGGCAAAAACCGTATCCAAGCAATCCAGGATAAGCTTAGTGGAATTGTAATTGACAATGATGATGGATAGGTCTTTTGGCATATTAAGGAATATTCTTGCGCCTTATGAAATCTTAGCGTCTTTGCGTGAAATTTTTTTTGAAAATCCTATTAAAGAAATAATTCTTCAGCATAAGTATTTTAGAAAAGAATCCAAGCTTTAATAACTGTGATGGAAAAAAGGATTGCCACTTAATCATAGATCTAATCACTTCAGGCAGATTTCCGGTATATCCCGCATCCGAAATCTCTTTTACATTTCGAATATTCAGATTGCGCATTAATCGCCACCATGCATCGTATACCAGTATGCTTTTCAATTTATCAAAACCAATTTTGTTGAATAAATAAAAATATTCCGGTATCTCTACCTCGCGTACCCGAAAACTTTCCTGTGTCACTTGTTCCCTTCCCATTCCAACATTCACGAGGATCCTATCAACATATTCTGGCTGGTGGGTTGACAAATACCTAATATAAAATTCAATATCAACAACCCATTTTAAATTGTTATCATAAAAATATGTCCCATCATTCCTGTGCATGGTTACGCTGGGCGGGCCAATGATATTATTTGATATTAAGGTTGACGGATTTTCTTTTGCAAGTTTAAGCCTGCCTGCAATCGGGAACACATCTGCTTCACGATTTTCATCAAGATAAACATTTCGGTAGGCAGAAAATACAAATGATGTCTGTGGATTTTTTTTAACATAATTGGCAAATAATTCAAGGGCCAGCGGTTCAGCAAACCAATCATCATCATGCATTAATTTTATCCAGGAGCCATTCGCTTTTCTAATGGCTTCATTCCAGTTTTCAGGAGTACCAAGTTGTTTGAGATTCTTATAATGCTTTAAGGGGAATTGATTGGTATAAGACAGGCAAAGGTTTGCCACTGATGAATCCGGACTATCATCTGTAACAATGACTTCAAAATCCCGGTAAGTTTGAGTGGATATGGAATGAAATAATCTTTCGAGGAATTCAATCCTTTTATAAGCAGGGACACAAATGGAAATGAATGGCGATTGATTCATCAAAGGGACAATATGTTGGCGAAGATATTCTAATTGGTTATTGGAAAATCAATAGTCTGGAGCACAAATTTCTTTGATGCCGGTCTAACCGCATAGGAATTTGAAACGTCTTTTACTCAAAGCTATTGCAGAATATTCCCCAGATTTTGCAGTCTTCTTCACATTGGATTTTCCTTGATGGAGACGAAATTTGTACTTCCATCGAGGTTATTTTATTTGTTAAACTACCTAATAGCTAGCAGGTATTAAAGTTTAAATGCTTTCTGAAACAATAAACAGAAAGCCAACACCCTTTTATTCCAATATAGAAAAAGGTAGGTGGTGGCGGGGGAGGGCGCAGCCTGGGGAGGGCACCAAAGGTGGATGGTGTGTAGCGGTGGATTTGGTTGGAGATGGGTTGAGTGGAAGATGGAATTGGGGGGAGATGGGGTGAGGGACAGGTGTAAGTGGAAATGGATTGAGGTGAATGTGTAATTGAGTGCAAATGGATTGAGGTAAGTAGAATTGGTTGAGACGGGATGGAGTGTAGAGTTGAGTGAAATGGGATTGGGTGAGATTCGGTCGATGAAGAGCGTTGGTGAGATTTTTAATTTCGAAATTTCGCTTCAAATTAGCAATTAAAAGTCGGGATTAGCCTTTTATACCATTTACTTTTCACTGCGAGACTAATTATTGTAAATTGATCTGAATCTTTTGGTCTTGCAGAGATGTTCAACAGTTACCATCAATATAAACCAGGCCTGGAGCTCCAGGATTATGTCGAATGCATCTGGATCTGGAAATCTGATCGAGATGTGTTTTCGCTACCTCAACGGCTTATTCCGGGTGGTAGAATGGAACTCATGTTTAACCTGGCCGATCCTATGCATTGGATGGTAGGAAACGATTGTGCACAGAAATTTAATCAGTCCGCGATATTAATGGGACAAAGAGATAAGATTTTTTATGTACAACAAAAAGGTCGGGCTGAAATCGCGGGAATCAGATTCAAGCCCGGAGGGCTAAGCGCTTTTTCAAAATCATACGCAAAGGAATTTCTTAACCTGGTTTTGCCGGCGGAGTTCGTATTTGGTAAAGGTATAAATGATTGTCTTGCGCAAATTGCTGAATCTGATTCAGACGTGTATCGTGTCCTGACTTTGGAAAAATTTCTGGTTTCATTATTTAAATCTGAATCTAAACATTGGAAATTTATAAACCCTGCCGTCGAATATATCAGAAATACTCCTGGCCAAATTTCTATAGCTGCCCTATGCGAAGACCAAAATACTTATTATAAAAAACTCGAACGCTCATTCCTCGAATGTGTTGGATATACACCCAAATCTTATAATCGAATCGTAAGATTTAATCAGGCTTTACGACTATTGTACAAGGGTAAAAAATCACTGACGGAAATCGGATATGACTGCGATTATTTTGATCAAAGTCATTTTATCAAAGACTTTCACTTATTCACCGGAACTTCCCCCTCGCAATTCGTCAAAGAATCCAATTACGTAGCTGAATTTTTAGTAAAGAACCAACCTGTCTAAAATTTACAATGAACCTGAATTTGCGATTTCTAAATTTGCCTGATAAAAAAGGACAATGGAATCTAATAGCACCAATTTTAAGACTGCCAGCAGAATGTATAAGAAATTTAGTTTATTGTCTCTCGCTATTTCCATCGTAGTATCGGGATTTTGTTTTTATTTATCAGAAGGACTTTCCGGGAATTTTTGGTACCTGCTTTGGATTGCTCCAATCCCAATTTTGATTATTTCTTACTATTCTTCATGGAAGACCACAGCATTGGTCGCCTTTCTTGCTTATTTGATTGGAAGATTAAGCTGGCTGCCTTATTTGCTCACGGTAGTACCTGGAATGCTTGCGATTCTATTCACACTGCTGTTGCCATTGATTTTTGCGGTTATTGTGTTACTTAACAGGTTTGTTATCCGAGCCCGAATTAACCTGGTTTCAATATTTGCATATCCTGTATTCTTCTGTTTGTTCGAATGGATTGGTTTTTTGGTATCGAGAGATGGGACTATTGCGAGTCTTGCCTATTCGCAGGCAAATTTTCTTCCTCTAATTCAAATCGCATCTATTGCAGGTATTTTAGCGATAAGTTTCTGGGTTTGTTTGTTTGCTTCGACCATTTCGATGTTGTGGATCTTCAAAAAAGAAAATAAATCAATTACTATTCCAACTATTATAGGATGCAGTTTGATTCTTCTTCCACTGCTCTTCGGTATTGTAAGAATTTCTAAATCAGTTGAAGGGAAGAGAATTAAAGTGGGTTTGGCCGTTGTACCAGCAAGGTCTTATAAAAGTTTTCTGGATCCAAATATGGATTTCGAAAAAAAGATCACTCAAATGCATATCAAGGAAATTGATAGCCTGGCAAAATCGGGTGTAGAAATTGTTGTGCTTGCTGAAAAAGTAATACCGGTAACGGATTCCAGTGAACCAGTGATCATGGAAATGTTAAAGGACGCTGCTCGAAGAAATGGGGTTACGATTGTTGTGGGTATTACAAGAATTAAGACAGGTTATAATAGAAACATTGCTTTGGTAATAGATAAAAATGGTCGCATACTGGAAGACTATGAGAAAGTAAATTTATTTCCTGGTGAAATGTATGAAGGATTCAGGAAGGGAAAGGACCCAGGGTTATTCGATTGGAATAGCAATCCTGCAGGGGTTGCAATTTGTAAAGATTTAGATTTTGATCGCTATATCGCCAGGTACAATGAAAAATCTCCACAGATTCTTTTTGTTCCCGCATGGGATTTTGACCGCGATGGATGGCTTCATTCGAGAATGGCAATTTTGCGGTCGGTTGAAAATGGTTATCCGATGGTAAGGGTTGCGCAACAGGGCAGACTAACACTTAACGATAACCGCGGAAGAGTTTATGCCGAGGCAACCACCAATGGAAACCAATCAACAACGCTTAGCGGAAATATTGTCCTTAAAAATGAAAACACACTATACAGGTCATTGGGCTATTATTTTGGAGAGTTGATAGCGGTCTGCGCTATTTTATTCCTCTTTTCGGGTATTGTTACAAAACCGACAAAAAACAATCCCGCGTGAACCGCAGGATTGTTTCAATTTTTCAATTTAGTTTGATCACCTCCGAACCATAGCTAACCCTATCATACCCAGGGTAAGTATACCGCATGTCCATAACGGAATATCAGATTTTTCTCTTGATGAAGTGCTGGTGCTCGCTCCAATATTTACCGATGCCAAAACTCTTTGCGTATTTTGTAACTGATCTGAATTGTATACCAAAGAAAGACTGTGCCCCTGATCTTTAAATTTCAAAATTTCCCTTACCGGAATGGTCATACTTTTTTGCGCCGGGTCATTCGCAAAGGCCCAATCTTTATAAACTTTTCCTGATTCATCTTTAAGAGATAGATGCCTGCCGGTGCCAATAGTTCCGCAATGATAGTAGATCACGACCAGGTTATCGTTAGCTTCAGCCTGTGAAAGTTGAACCTGTTTCATAGAGGCTTCGGAAGGTCTGTAAACGACTTCCTTTAAGATCAATTTGTCATTAAGAAAGATTTGATAAACATCCCCGCCTCCGGCAAAAAGCATTTTTGAGGAAATTAAAAGAGAAGTAATCATTAGGGCAACCCAATTTGCCCATTTGAATTTCATACTTACCGTTTTCATAAAAATTTATTTGAAGTGAAAAATTAATTCCACTACAAAAAAAATGTGGATGGCCATGGTCTCATAATTAGTTTGACCACCTGTATTAAATCCTTGATGATGTGAAAAATCGCGTACTAATGAGCCACCCTGGAACCCATCCACAAAATGGCATTTGAAAGAAGTCGGTTTTGAATGGGATCTGTGAAAATTTTATCGCCATGCCCCATATTCATGTAAAGCATTTTATATTGAGTGTTAGTCCAAACAACAGGAACATCTCCTGAGTGGATAATGTCTTTTTTGCCAATGGGATAATTAGATGTGTCCAGCGTTAATAAAACTTTTACATTCTTATTCAGGCGGGGACTTGGTTTCCACTGGTACCATTCGTTAATGGGTGCCTTAAATGTGGAAGGTATTTTTTTAGCTATTGGGTGAGAAGGATCGTCGACATTTAATTTTGCAGGCAGGGGCGGCCAATTATTATTATAAAAAACGGCGCCACCTAAAAAATCTACAAACCATGGCCAGTGTGTATCCTTATCATTGTAGCCCGATACATGAAATCCTAACCATCCACCACCATTGTTCATAAATTTTTCAAATGCTCTTCTCTGTTGCTCATTATGTGGAAATTCATTGATCCATATTACCAGGTCATATTTTTTTAAAACAGTATCATTCGTATTTGCCCAATCCGTGGTTGAATCAAAAACAAAGGTTTTCTCCTTCGCCAGTTTTGAAAAATAGCCAATGGCATCATGAGCAAAATCCACGTGATCCCTTTCCACATTGGTGCTATAAAACGCAAGTGCGCGAAATGTTTTTTGCGCTTGAACGCCATTGCAAAAAAATCCAATGCCGGTCGCCAGTGAAATAAGAATAATTCTCCTCATGATTATTGTCGATTTTATCTTTTACCTGCGGCCCAGAAAATTGAGTTTCTAAATAAAGTTGTATAAGCAGAATTATCAAACAGATCTGGTGAATGTCCCATGAAAATGTAAATGTTTCTCGCTTTAATATGGTCATTCGTCCAAATAACCGGGTGATCTCCCATTTTTATCTCTGAATCAGGAGAATAAGTGGACTCATCTACTGATGCAATCACATGAACATTGGGTCTTGGACTTTTATCGTAGGTGTACCATTCATCTTTTTTTACTTCGAAATGTGCTGGCACTCCTTTCATGCAGGGATGTTTAATGTCTTCAACATTTACTGTTGCAGCCGCAAATCCTGCGATATAATTTTTCCAGCGAATTCCTCCCATAAAATCCGAATACCATTGCCACATGGGATAACCATCAAATTCACCGAGCAGACTCGCATGGTGAAATCCTATCCAACCTATTTTACCTGCAGTCATCACTTTAATAAATGCTTTTTCCGCCGTATCTCCCCACGCGTATGGTGGATAGTCGAGTTGAATGAAGAGCTGATATTTGGAAAGAGATTGCTCTGTAATATTTTTTGCTGACTGGATGTAATCGATTTTAAAATTGCTGTCAATCGCTAATTTATCGAGCCAGCTTTTAGCGGCCTTAGAATATTCTACATGATGTCCACCATTCTCATAAAGGGCAAGTACCGAAAAGCGCGCAGCTTTTTTCGGCAATTTATAATAGAGAGTGCTGACAAAAGCTGTCGATATCAAAGCAAGTAACAAAACTGCACAACCTAATAGCCAATATTTCTTCAGGTGCATTAAAATAATTTTACTGTAAGGTTAAATTTAGGGATTAAATTGAAGCAGAATTGCAGATAGATATAGATTCATTTAAACAATTCCGTTACTGCCATTTAGATACTCAACACTTGCTTTTTATTTTTGTTATAGCGAAATTGTACATACAACAAGATGGCCATTATTGCAATTAATTCAGGCAATAAAGACCAGAATATTCTCTTGGGGGTGTGCCTAAATGAAATTGGCTCTGCATTTCCAATAACAACAATATTCGCCCATAAATAGGGGAGCCGGTTTTCTGATCCGGATTCTATAAAATCCATTTTTGCTTTGCGAAGGGCTAAATCAATTTCAAGTCCCCTGGCTATATACCTGTGAAAATTTTCAGATATCGAATAAACTGCTTTTTCATCTGCGTTCCACAATGTTGCTGCAACAGAAGGGATTCCTGCTGAGGCAAATCCACGAGCCAAACTAAATATTCCTTCACCACTTGCTATTTTTCCAACGTTAGTCTGACAAGCACCAAGCACCACTAGTTTTGTTGCAGGATCATGCAATAATTGTAATTCGGACAGATGGATCACAGAATCCTGCATATATAAAACAGGTTCTGCGTCGGCAGAGTCTGCGCGTGCATGGGAGTAAACGGTGGCAATTGAAAATCCCGGAATCTGTTGAAGAAAATTTTTCTTTGATGACATTATTCCCAGCATGAGCTTTTTACTATTAAACTGTCGGGCTGTTGTCTCCAAAGAATTTTCAGAATGGTTGAGGTCGGCTACATTAAGTCCGGATTCAAAATGCACAGGTGCAAAGCCAATGAAATTTCCATTGGTTGAATTCGAATTTGATTTTTTCAACAGGTTACCCGCTGAATACACATAGCTAAAGACATAATCATTCAATAAAAATTTCTTTCCCAAACTGTCTGAGCAAAATGCGTCAAAGGGAAGCAGGTAATTGTCTTCGCAAATAATGACCCTTCCTTTATTTATGCGCAAAGGTTCAAATAATAATTTATAGAGGTTGAATGCCATCTTTGAGAATGAATTATAATTGCCATTTAGTCTTTCTTTGTCAGAACAGAGTTGAACAAAGGTTTCAATTTCTTCAAATTGATTTGGCGCACACACCATTTTTTTCAAATAGCATTTATTTGGTTCAATGATCATGGAGTAAATAGCTGAATCTCCGTTAAAGAAATGAACAAATGTCTGCCCGGTTTTGCCCAGATATATTTGCAGCTGTTGCAGAGTGGGAATTTGATCTGCATACTTGTATTGGTAATAAGCGGGATAATTTTTATCGAGTGTTTTGATGAATTGTTCCAATTGCTCACGTGCCGCAAATAATTTTACCTGCTGTTGCTGATATTCTTTGCCACCAACCGGAAGTGTATTTAATTTTTGTAATTCACTTATGACCTGGTTTTGCAATTTCCTTTCTGTATTTCCTATATCTACGGGCAAATGGGCATAAGCTCCCAATTCATGCAGTTTATCATTGAGGAGGACCGCCCTGCTTTTTTCCATGAAGTAAAATGCATTTGAAGTATCATTGGCAAGATCGCAGGCTTCAATGGCAGCTACGAATATTCCCCGTGTTCTGTTCCTCCAATAGAGTTTGCTGTTTTCACCAAATTGTTCATGTCGCGCCTGCGTTAAAACAGAATCCGAAATTTTGGCCATTTTTAAACAAGCATTCAGATATCTTTTGTCTTTGGTCTGTTTATATTGATTTAATAGAAGTACGGTTTTGTTTTGAATGATAGCGAAAATGAGTTCTTTATTTCCCACTGAACTAATTCGACTGACTGTTTCAAGTTGAAGCGGATCATTTCCACTTGAAATTTTTAGAAGGGCAAATGATTTTTGAATATATTTTTCTGAAAGACCCAAATGTTTCTGTCTTAATTCAGCTTCTGACATGCTTTCATAAATTCGACCTAACCTGATAGAATCACCGGCCCATTGAGCATATTTTATTCCTGACAGGTAGCATTTATTTGCGTTTTTATAATCCTGCAGACTATCCCGGTAATAATCACCAAAATCACTGTAATCTCCAGCAATCTGACCAGTGTCCGTTGACTTCATTCGTTCTTTAATTGCATCCTGGAAATATTTGGTTGCGTTGGGATATTGTTTTTGTGATGCATAATAATATCCCATGATTTTATAAGCGCTGGCCAATTGGAATGTATTTTTTAGGGCTTTAGTCTGCATAATCACTTCTTGCAGATCCGAGAACGATTCGCGCATCTGTTTTTGAAAGAATAGAGACTGGGCACGTTGATTCAACAACTGTACGCAATGGAGAGAATCATTTAGTTTTCGGCTAAGTTCTAATCCAAGTGAGGATTCTTCAACTGCTTTTTGATAATCTCCTTTCCTGAAAAAAACGTAGGCTTTGTACATCCTTGCGTCCATAATATAATCTTCCAAATTATGGGTTCGCAAACCTCGCGCTATAGCGCTATCATAATTTTGAAGGGCTTCGGGAAATAGGGTCAGGGCATCGTAAAAATATCCAAGGTTGAGAGTGCTTTTGCAATACTGCTGAGGCGAAAAACCAGGCCCTGCCTTTATATTTACATTGATAGCTTGCTGCGTGTAACGGAGACAGGTTTCAATCTGGTGGTTCACGAAATATTCATTTACTGCGATTGCATGCAGCAGGCGGGCGTATGAAGAATCCATAGGATAACCGAGTTCTGGCGCAAGTTTTTCGAGCTGATGCAGCTTTTCAAGAACCTGCCTGGAGCTTAATTTAGGATTCCGCTGAATGATAGTAACGGTATCCCATAGTTGCTTACTGGACTGGCTATATGAAATATGGCAAAGGCATAAAGCAATCCAAATAAATGAAAGCCTTATGCCTTTGGGTGACAATATGAATTGGGTCTTCACAAATTGATATCGTTTCCGGTTGAGTCAGGAAATAATACTGACCTTTGGACAGGGGACCGTATAACTTATTTTTTTGGTTTGCCTCCGGTTCCGCTGGTATCGACATATTCTTTTACGGTATTCAGTTTTGGGTTCCCTCCGGTTTTATTAGTATCGGTGGCACTGGTTGTAGTTTTTAGCATCATCACTTTTGTTTTTGAAGTATCTCCTGTAGAATCTAATGCTGTGGTTGGCCTGGGCCCGCCACCAGTTCCGCTGGTGTCTGTTGGTGGAGGAGCTGGGGCTGCAACACCCTGGGCTGTGCCTGAAGTACCGTTATTGCATGCTGCGATGAGCAGTACCAATGCCAAAAGGCATCCAATTAAATGGACGGGAAGAAAATTTTTTTGTCTCATGGTTGAAAGTATTAGGTTTATTGGGAATGAACTATTGGTCGTGCCCTCTCAAACAAGGTAAACAATCCCCATTGTATTTTTTTGAGAATTAAGGCTAAATGCTGAGACTTTGAAAGGAAAAAGGGTTTGGCCGGAGGGCAAATAACCACTATTTTTGCTGCCCATTTGGCCCCGTAGCTCAACTGAATAGAGCATCTGACTACGGATCAGAAGGTTTCAGGTTTGAATCCTGACGGG
>PSRI01000190.1 GCA_003175935.1 Bacteroidota bacterium | reverse complement strand
GTGCACCAAATTCCATTGGAGCCAACGCCGGCTTTTTCGGTAATGTCTTCAAATTGAAAATTGCCTTTGTTGAGGTAAAGCTTACTGGACTGCTGGTTTCCGCATAGATATATGTCAGGCAGTCCATCGTTATTGATATCACCTATTCCCACGCCGCCACCGTTATAAAAATTTCTGAAAGTATACATGTTGTATTCCTCAGAATAGGTGAGATTGTTTTCAAAATGTATTCCGGTTTGAGATGGAGGAAGGAGTGCAAATAATTTATTAGTGGAATAATCAAACTTATCTCCCTGGCTGCAGGAGTTGGAGAGCACAGATAAGAGGATCATCCACGAAAGAGATTTCGCTATTGGAAAATGAATCAGAGCCTTAAGTAGATGGCAATTTTTGGAAGGGGACATTGAACTGTTTCTTGATCGTTTCCTGCTACACAATTATCCCTGCAATTTAACTGCGAATCTCAGGGTGGCAAACATTAATTTGTTAAACAGAAGAAAGCAAGTAATGATAACACTACTTGCTTTCTATATTGAGTTTTTCTACTAATTAAAATTAATTCTAGTATCCCGGATTCTGAGTCAGATTCGGATTCGCATTAAGTTGAGTTTCCGGAATCGGGAATATGTTCACGTGGGTATCAGCATCAGCAGTATGGAATCTCCATGCGTTGTTGTAGATACCGAAGCGGATCATATCCTGTCTTCTGAAAGTTTCTGCGAACATTTCTCTTGCTCTTTCGGCCAGGAAAGTTGCGGGGGTTAGAGATGCAAAAGGATCTACTCCACCATGTTCAGTTCTGATTTGGTTTACGATGGCGAGAGTAACCGGATCGTTCCAATTATTATTCTGCCTTGCAGTAGCTTCTGCTTTTGTAAGCAGGATATCTGCATAGCGGAAAATTGCCCAGTCGTTATCCATATCCTGCAACATTCCCTTGTAGAAGTTCCACTTACTAATCCTTGCACCAGATTGTCTCCAGGCAGTAGGGAATAACTCATTGATGTAGGGAGTGAAAGTAAGAGGGGGCCCATCTGGATCAGTCACATCTGCACCACCGTCTGCAAGACGAGATCCATCAGATGCGTACTGAGGTCCAACAAGGAAGTTGTTTTGCATTCTCTTATCTAAGGTACCGGTAACGCTATCACCAGCCGGATCCAGACCTACAACCTGACCCTGAGGTCCCGGATTTTGAACCGGATCGATGTAAGACTGATAGAATTCCTGAATTGTAGCGAAACCGTTCCAGGGTTGTGCATTAATATTATAGGTGCTCTGATTCAAATAGCTCAGAGTCATCATACACATGTTGAAACCTTTAGCGTGTACTCCATCGTAAGGAACTGCCCAGATAAACTCAGGGGATCCTGTATTTAGACGAACGAAGTTATCGCTATAGTTTGGAGCAAGTTTGTATTTGCCGGAATTGATAATGGTATCGCACATGTCGATGGCTTTCTGCCACTGAGGAGTACCAGTATAGGTGCCGGCATTCAGATACAATTTAGCGAGAGCAGCATAAGCAACGTATCTGGTCACTCTGCCATAGTGGTTACCATCTTCTGGTCCATATATGGGCAGATCTTTTACGTTGTCGGTAAGTTCTTTCTCAACGAAAGCGTATACCGCACTGCGATCAGATTTGGCAGGTGGTTTTGTATCAGAAAAATCCACCACGATAGGAACGTTTCCAAACAAATCAAGCAGCCAGTAGTAATAAATAGCGCGCAAACATTTCAATTCTGAAATATATGCAGCGGCATTTGGAGAAGTACTGTTGCCGAGAGTTATGAGAAGTTTGTTACAGGTAGTGATACCAGAGTAACAGAAGTTCCAACCGTTATTAGGAGTAGGGTCAGTTGCAACATAAGTATGCGTTTGCAGCCTTACCCAGTGACCTCCGTCACCCCAGTCAGCACCACGTTGTGGTACTACCATTTCGTCTGTGGTAACTTCATTCAAAGGGATCATGTGGTTATTACCTCCAAAACCGTAGAGAGGTGTATAGGCATTACCAACAAGTGCAGCAATCTCCGCATCAGTTTTACCGAAATTATCTTCGGTTACCGTACCGTACAAAAGCGGTGCTTCGTCCAATTTTGTACAGGCACCAACCATCAGAGCGAGGGCAAGTACTGATGCTTTTGTTATCGTTATTGGTTTCATATTTCGAGTATTAGAATAAGTTAAGATTAAAGGTTTAGAATCCGAAGTTTACGCCCAGAGTGAAAGAACGAGTGTATACCCATGTTTCTCTCCTATCAATACCTGGAGCCAATACGTTTCCATCAACATCCTGGTATCTAACTTCAGGGTCAACACCAGTATAGTTTGTGATGGTAAACAGGTTTTGACCTGTCAGGTAGATTCTGAAACTTCTGATCATGCTACCTTTCTTTATCGCTAAATTATAGCCTAAGGTTGCGTTATCCAACTTAACAAATGTTGCTTTTTCCACGTCATAGCTGCTATAGATCTGAGCATCGTTTAAGTTTGGATTGAAATACTTGGTATTAACAACGTTGTAGCTGGAAGCGATTTGTGGGTTTTCGTAGAATGCGCGGAATGTGTTGATCAACTCATGTCCAACTGCACCACGAAGGAAGAATCCTAAATCCCACTGCTTAAACTTAAATGTGTTGTTCCATCCCCACTCGAATTTTGGTAAACCGTTTCCGATAATACCTCTGGGAGGGCTTTTGTCGGATGTAACTCCTTTTCCTGTTCCGTCATCAAATAAATATCTGCCATTAGCATCAAAGCCAACAAATTTGTAACCCCAAAGAATACCGATAGGTTCACCTTCTACGGCTCTTGTAAGCTGAGTGGCTTCCTGACCCGGAGTACCCAGGTTAGTAGCACCTACATAAGATCCTTTGAGAGATTCATCGAGTTTAGTTAGCACGATATGGTAGTGAGTGTAAGTGACACCGGTTGTCCATGACCACTGACGGTTTTTAACCACGTCGTAGTTTACCTGAGCTTCGAAACCAGAGTTAGAAAGCTGTCCGATGTTTTTCCACTCATTAGGAGCTAAGTTTGGTGGTGAAGGCACCGCAACGTAGAATATCAGGTCATTGGTTTTACGATCGAAATAATCGAATGTACCATAGAGTCTGCTATTAAGAACGGTGAAGTCAAGACCAAGGTCGAACTCGTTCTTTTTCTCCCATCTCAAATCTGGATTTGCGTTTTGCGTGTTACCATAAGCCTGGAGGTATTGTCCGCCACCAGCGTAGTAAACACCTGTCTGGTTATACCATGCTAAAGAGAGGTACGGTTGAGGAGGGAGCGCACCAGTGATACCATAGCTCGCTCTTAATTTCAAGTTTGAAGCCCATGGAACATCAACGATTCTTTTCACGTCAACACCTGCGCTCACGGCTGGGAAATTACCCCATTTGTTGTTTTCTCCAAACACTGTAGAACCTTCTCTTCTGATACTTGCAGATAGGAAAGCTATATTATCCCAGTTTAAGTTAACACGACCAAAGAAGGCAACGAGTTTAGATGCATTCTTGTAGCTGGTAACTGTTCCAATACCATTTTGAAAATCCAGCGCAGCACTGAAATTATCGGCAGCTGCATCAGTTGCGAAATTACCGCCCTGGGCACCGTATCCCTGGTTCACGAAGTCCTGGTAAGAATATCCACCAAGCGCTTGCAACTGCAGTTTGTCGAATTTATGATCGTAAGTAAGAGTGTTCTCATACAACTGGTTGAAATTTTCATCATCCTGTCTGTATGCATAACCATGACGACCAAAACCTGTTACACCTACCAGGTAGTTCCTGGAGATGAAGGCATCAATCGGCAGGTAGGCTGCAGCGTAATTGCTGGAAGTCTGTTGCGCATAACGAACGAGGAATTTCAAACCATGAATAATTTCATATTCTGCAGATCCGGAGAAATTGATTCTTTGTAATTCTGCGTTGTTTGAGTTTTGCTCGAGCATTGCAACCGGGTTAGAATAGTCCACCAGGTTTGCTTCAAAATATCCACCGCCTGTTAAGTCGTACAGAGGATCTTTTGAATGTACGGGAGCTGTAGGATTATAAATAGTTGCGTATTTGAATGCATCTCTGAAACCTATACTGGATTTTCTACGAGTTGCAGCCATATTAATATTGAAAACTAATTTGTCTTTAAGTGCTTTTTGAGTAAGGTTCAAACGACCATTTAACTGCTGGAAACCTGTAGTAATCGCAACACCTTCGCTGTTTCTATAGTTGATAGAAGCGTTGTAAGTTGTTTGAGAATTACCACCTGAGAAATTCAGGTTATGCATTTGAGAAAATGCAGTGCGTGTAATTTCTTTGTTCCAATCAGTTGTAGAACCATAATCAGTTCCTTTACCTAAAGCGCGGAATTCAGCAGCAGTCATGTGCTGAGTGAATTTAACCGGACTTTCAAGTGTAGCTGATCCATTATAAGTAACCTGAGAAGTTCCTGTTTTACCATTGTTAGTAGTAATGATGATCACACCCTGAGATCCGCGTGTACCGTAGATCGCAGCAGCAGAACCATCTTTAAGAACGTCGATACTTTTAATGTCGTTAGGATCAACTGTGTTGAGGTCGGCACCAACCTGTCCGTCTAACACAACGAGTGGCTGTGTGTTAACACCGATAGTTGACAGACCTCTGAGACGAAGTACGAAACCCTGGTTGGGGTCACCACCTGCTCTTGTAACAGAAAGACCCGCAACTTTACCAGCGAGCAATTGTGCTACGTCGCTGATATTTCCTTTGTTGAAGTTTTCTGCTTTAACTGTTGTGATGGCGCTGGTAACCTCTCTTTTCTTTTGGGTACCATAACCAACCACAACGATGTCTGAAAGTTTCTCAGAACTTTCAGCAAGTGTTACGCTAACATCTGTTTGACTTCCCACAGTTATTTCCTGTGAAGCGAAGCCGACAGAGCTAAATACAAGTACGCTATTGGCACCTGGAACATTAATCGAATACTCACCATTCGTATTCGTTGTTGTTCCATTTCTGGTACCCTTAACTTGTACTGAAACACCTTGAAGAGGAGTGCCTGTTGCAGAGTTTACTTTTCCTTTTACTGTTCTTTCTTGAGCGAATGAAACCTGTATCAAGAACAGCATAAATACAGGCAATGCAATGGCTTGCAGTAGTCGTTTTGGAGTCATAACCAGTAATAATTAAAGATTTCGAATTAGTTTCGGAACAAGCTCAATTATATGTAATTGGTACACAATGTTAAATAATTTCTAAATAAGAAAAAATTTATTTAGTGTTTCTTTTACATTTTTTTTCGGGCGCACAATATATTAGATGACAGCTATTTGGCATTTATAGCTGCTTGTACATAAAGGGTGTGCCAAATTAATTTTTCTTGATACTTTAAAAAGTTTTGCTCAGTAATCCTCCTCAATAATCCCATATAAAATAATAATTATTTGTCTTTTTGCTCTCCACCCAACTTATCTACTTCAAAAGCCAGTAATAAATTACCTCCCATTTCCCCAAACATGCCATATCCTGAGTTCATTAGCAGCATACCATCAAATATTACCGGGGGCGGACCATCTATCGCCCCGCCTTTGGGCTTAACCCCGTTCAGCTGGTCATAATCTTTAACCGTATCAAAATCCCAAACAATTTTTCCATCTTCTGTTGAATAGGCCCTCATATGTCCGTCTAACCCACCCGCGAAAACCAGCCCCGGAACTACAACGGGTGCAGAAGAATTGGAAGCGTAGCAATCTTTCCTGCCATGGCAATCGGGCGTTGGAGTCTTCCAAACAATTTTTCCATCTCCAACATCCAAAGCATATATGCCTGGTGATGCCATAATAGTTGAGTCCGAATTGTCGAGTGCAATAACATTATCCGAGTTTGCAACATAAGCGCGTTTGCCATCACTTGCAATCCCCCAATGCACCCCACCTAAAGAACCACCTTTACCTACTCTTGTTTCCCAAATTTTTTTACCCTTGTCAGGATCAATTCCAAATACCAATCCTGCTTTCTGTCCGGCTATCAAAATATCTTTCCCATTTTTCATATGGATAATCAGGGGTGCCATGCCAAAGTCGAGGTCGTGGCCAGGGTTTGGTGGACAATTGTAGAAATAAGGGCAGGCCAGGTTCCATGCATCTTTTTCTGTGCTTTGAAAATTCCAAACCAGCGTTCCTGTTTTTATATTGATTGCCTGAATCGCATCGCTTGTATTGGTGGTTGGGAGACTATAATTCTCGCCGGTACCAATATAAACATATCCTCTTTTGGCGTCGATAGTCGGACTGCACCATACTGGCGCACCAGATGGTCCATAAAATGGTTTTCCATTCTTTTTGGTACCGGTGATTTTGGCAGGTGGAACCACGCGATATTTCCAAATTATATTACCGGTTGCCGCATCAAGTGCAACAAGCCCACCAGAAGACACACAACAATTATAATTTCCATTCACAGATGAAGAAACTTCGAGGGAAGAAATCGGTACGAAAATCTTCCCACCAAAACAGGCAACGGAACCCGTGTTCATAGATTGTTGATCGAAACCAGCTCTTTTAGTCCAGATTTGTTTCCCGGTTTTTATGTTTACAGCATAAACATTTGTACTGTAATCGGAAAAATAAGCAACTGGCCCCGTGGGCCTGTTTACAACGGTAATGGCTCCACGAACTGCCGCTGAAGCATTAAAGGTCCAGCCAATTTTGCCCGTATTCTTATTAATCGCATATACGTCACCGTATTGTCCTCCCACAATGAGCCAGTCACCTGCAACTGCAGCTTTTGTTCTCATGGTGGTCACCTCGGGAAAGGCTATGGCCCACTTTAGTTTGAGCGAAGAAACATTTTGCGGAGTAATACCAGCCTGTGTCGCATTCCTGAAGCCTGTACCTTCTAAATTTCCTCCCCATCCTGAATGGTCAAATTTGGATTGAAGCTTTGCGTTAGGGGGGAATTTTACAAATGCCTCTTTTGCAAAATTCACTTCGGAGAATTTTGTTTTCGTTACAAATTGAGCTACTGCTTTTTTCTCTCCATCTGTTAATTTTTCAGCCTGTATTTTCATTTTCCCATTTTGCATTGAATTCAAAACTGCCCTGGGAGTCATGAGGGATAAAACCGAGGGACTGGGAGCAAGAGAAATATTTAAGGAGTCTTTGTGGCAGACATTACAAGTAGTTAGAAAAACTTTCTTACCCAAATCCATTACAGTATCACCAGGATTATTGTATAATAAAAATGTGGGTTTTTTGGACGGGTTAAACGAAATGATTCCGATAAACCCAAAAAGTATGGAGGAAGTAATAAAACGATACATAGTGGATGTTTAAGTGATTTAAAGTTATGAGATAAATTATTGGCACAAGTCGCCCTCGCAGGCTCGGAAGACTTGCGCCAGCAAGGTTTGTGGTTTATTGTTTATAGTTTGTAGTTTATTGATTGTGGT
Source organism: Bacteroidota bacterium (assembly GCA_003175935.1). GTDB lineage: Bacteria > Bacteroidota > Bacteroidia > Chitinophagales > Chitinophagaceae > PSRI01. The sequence goes on along the minus strand of PSRI01000190.1, from coordinate 25,396 downwards.
TGCTGTATCAGTCTTGGTACTAGGTACTAAGTACTTGGTACTATTGTTGAAAAGCCGAACTTCGCATGGCATTGATTGTTTTACCTTTTTGAAATTTAACCAGCGACAATTACTCTATAAAACTTTATGTTAATAGACAATCACGGAAGGCTCGTAAATTATTTAAGACTGGCGGTAACCGACCGATGCAATCTCCGTTGTTTTTATTGTATGCCCGAAGAGGGTAACAAGTGGTTGTCGAGAGATGAATTACTTAGAGGAGATGAAATGTTGCGTATTTCAAAGATCCTGGTAAATGCAGGTGTTGAAAAAATCAGGATCACTGGTGGAGAACCTTTCATTCGAAAAGACATCATGCAGCTGCTGGGGGATTTATCCAAATTGCCGGGACTGAAAAATTTAAGTGTGACTACCAATGGAGTGCTAACTGCTCCACTAGTTCCGGAGTTGAAAAAGATCGGTATCAGGTCGGTGAATTTAAGTCTGGATACCCTCGACAAAAATCGATTTTTCACCATCACACATCGGGACGAGTTTGATAAAGTAATGAATACCCTCGATCAGTTATTGATCCATAATTTTTCAGTGAAAATTAATGCCGTGGTTATGGAAGGAAAAAATATCGGGGATATCATTCCGCTTGTAAATCTTACAAAAAAGTCCCCGGTAGAAATTCGTTTCATTGAAGAAATGCCGTTCAACGGAGAAGGAAGCCATTACCCAGTATTGCACTGGAATTTCGAAAAGATTCTGGATCATATCAGGACTTCTTATCCGGAAATCAGGAAATCAGAAGATGAGCCTTTTGGCACTTCAACCAATTTTCAGGTGCCTGGCCATGCGGGAAAAATCGGAGTCATTGCGGCTTATTCAAGAACATTTTGTGGAACCTGTAATAGGATCAGGATCACGCCACAGGGAAATCTCAAAACCTGTCTGTATGATGGAGGTGTTGGAAACATTCGTGACCTCATGAGGAATGGAGCATCCGACGAAAAAATATTAACAACAATAACGGAAAGGATTAGCCGAAGAGCGCTGGATGGTCGAGAAGCAGAAAGAATGCGGGAGCCTGTCCATGAATCTATGGCAACTATAGGAGGGTAGAGGTTGAAGGTTGAATGTTGAAAGTTGAAGGTTGGTTGAAAGTTGAAGGTCCAGAGTTTAGCGTTCAGCGTTAAACGTTAATTGTTCAGTTTGTAGTTTACAGCTTATGGTTTTATCTATGTACTCTATACTCTATACTAAATACAGTTTCATTTGTCTAGGTACTAGGTACTTGGTACTTGGTACTTTTATTTGAAAGTTGAAGGTTCCCTGCTCGCCATAGCGAAGCGGCGGCGAGAGCGTTCAGGGTTCAAAGATTGAAGATATGAGAAATGGACTTGAAGAGTTGTCTAAATGGGAGTTGCTTACTACAGTACACTTAAATTTAAATTCGTTAATACACACAATGATTAGCGTTGCGGAAGCCGAAAAAATCATTCAGTCAGTTTGCAGGGATTATGGCTCTGAAATCATTTCCATGGAGCATGCATTGGGGAGGGTTTTGGCGGAAGATATTTTAGCAGACAGAGATTTTCCAGCATTTACCAGGTCAACCATGGATGGAATAGCCCTGAAATTTGAAGGGTTCAAAAACGGATTGCGTGAGTTTAAAATTTTGGGAACACAAGCTGCCGGAGATGATCCCATTGACCTTTCCTCAGCCGACGAATGTATTGAAATCATGACGGGCGCCGCTGTTCCTTCTACTGCGGATACGGTTATCCGTTATGAAGATCTTGAATTGCAAAATGGTACGGCAAGAATCAATATAGATAAAATTGAAGTTGGTCAAAATATTCACCTGCGCGGGGCAGATAAGAAACAGGGAGAATCAGTAGCAAAAGCTAACCATCTTATAGATGCAGCAATAATAGGGATAGCGGCTTCAGTTGGCAAAATGCAAATAAGTGTAAAAAAGTTGCCGAAGATTGTTATTATTTCTTCTGGTGATGAACTATCAAAAATTGAGGAGATTCCAACGACTTACCAGTTGAGAAGTTCAAATGGTCCTACACTAAAAGCCATTCTGAATAAATTTAAAATTCGTGCAGAGCTCATTCATATTCCTGATGAACCTGAAAGCATCAGAAAAGAAATTGCAAAAGCGTTAAATAGTTATGATATCCTGATTCTCACAGGAGGAGTATCAATGGGCAAATTTGACTATCTGCCCCAGACTTTTGAATCTCTTGGGGTGAGAAAACATTTTCATAAAGTGCGACAAAAGCCAGGAAAACCATTTTGGTTCGGTGAATATGTTTCCGGATCGCTGGTATTTGCATTTCCGGGTAATCCGGTTTCAAGTTTTATGTGCATGCATCGTTATTTTATACCCTGGCTGCAAAAAGCGTTTGGACTTGAATCGAATCGTCAATTAATGGCCTCTATTGATTCTGATTTTCAGTTTTCTGCGCCTTTGACATATTTTCTACAGGTAAGATTGTGGCTCAATGAATGTGGAAATTTAGTTGCATCACCCGCACCGGGACATGGTTCTGGTGATCATGTAAACCTTATTGATGCAAATGCATTCATGGAACTTCCGGAAGATCAGAATAACTTTACGAAAGGACAATTATTTCGCGTATGGCCCTGGAAAGTTATTCTTTAGATAAATTCAGAAATGAAAAAAGAATTTACGCATATTGATGAAACTGGCAATCCGCAGATGGTGGATGTAAGTGAAAAAAATGTAACCCTTAGAAGTGCAACAGCGAGGGCGATCGTTAAATTTCCGGAAGAAATTTTTGAAAAATTAGCGGCAGATGAATTTAAGACGCATAAGGGAATGGTATTTCAAACAGCCATTATCGCTGGCATCATGGCTGCAAAACAAACTGGCACTCTCATTCCGCTTTGTCATCCACTGGGATTGGAAAACTGTAATATAGAAATTCAGATCAATTCAAATAATGAATTGGAAATTCATTGCCAGGCAAGTATTAGAGCCAAAACCGGAGTGGAAATGGAAGCTCTCGTTGGAGCATCATTGGCCGCGCTAACGGTATACGATATGTGCAAATCTTTGAGTCATGATATTGTGATCAAAGAAATTCAACTGATGGAAAAGCAGGGAGGAAAAAATGATTTCAGGAGAACATAAAAAACATGGAGACATTGCAAGGCGTACGGGCGGTGACTGGGCAAAAGAAGAATGGGCGATCCTGGGCACTACCTGCGAGAACATAAAACAGCTTGCGGGTGAAATTATTGGCGCTTTGAATTCAAATTGGAATTGCGGCTATGCGGATGCTCAACATAAGAATGATGCCTCGGATTCCCTGCAAAAAAATTCCTTTGAATCTGCGAACACAATTTTAACGAGCCATGAGAATTACCAGGAATTTATCCATAAAGGCCTGAGCGGTTCCTTTCAAATGAGAGAAGCATTTCAAGACCTCGATCTGCTGATCGTAAATGGCAATCACCACGAGGCATCAAAACAAATTCTCGTATTGGATCCGGTCAAGAAAAACTCTATTCAAAAAAAACTGGATAAGCTTTCCAATATTGAATTAATTCTCACGACAGAAAAAAATAGCCATGAATTTCATTTTTTGAAAGATTCAATTGCCGGTTGGAATGAAATTCCCAGAGTTGATTTCGAGGACAGGACAGCCATAATCAAATTTATTGAGACAAAGATTTCCAATTCCATTCCCAAAATAAATGGCCTGGTACTTACAGGCGGTAATAGTACCAGGATGGGCACGAGTAAATCTAAAATGGACTGGCACGGAAAAGAACAACAATATTATGTGGCGGACCTGTTGTCGAAATTCTGTGATCGGGTATATATTTCCTGCACCGAAAATCAGGTAAATAGTATCGACAAAAATTACAGTCCGCTTCCAGATAGTTTTATTGGTCTCGGGCCAATGAGTGGTATTTTATCTGCATTCAGATTGGATCCCAATGTCGCCTGGTTAGTATTGGCCTGCGATCTCCCTCTCGCAGACGAAGAAATCATTTCAGAATTAATTGCAGAAAGAAAGCCAAAATATATGGCCACTGCTTTCGAAAATGAACTTGACAGCTTCCCTGAACCCCTCATTACTATTTGGGAACCGAAAAGCTATCGGGTACTTCTCTCCTTTTTGTCTGAAGGGATAATTTGTCCGCGTAAAGTTTTACGGAATAACGAAATCAATCTCATCACGCCGAAACACAGCGAAAAACTTTTCAATACGAATACGCCGGAAGATGCCGCCATGGCAAAAAAAATACTGTCCAAAAATGAAACCCGTTACTCCTAATAATTATTCAGCGAGTATTCGCTCAAAAACAAATGAAAGTTTCGGATGGGTTCACCAATAGTGGGAGCAAAAATTGTCGTTAATCGCGCACAGTAGAAATAGAATCAGGGGTGAGCGGCTACCCAAATTTCACCATCTTCATAAACTTCTTTTTTCCAGATTGGAACATTTTGTTTTAGAGTGTCAATGGCATATCTACACGCATCAAAAGCTGCTGCCCTGTGTGCCGCAGCTACTGCAATCAAAACCGGGATTTCTCCAATCTGCAAAATGCCAATACGGTGGTGAATCAGAATTTTATTAACGGGCCATTTGTCAAAGACATCTTTTGCAATTCCGTTCATTTTATTGAGCGCCATTTCACCATATGCTTCAAACTCCAGTCTCATAACTTTTCTATGATTAGTTTCAGATCGCACAGAACCTATGAATACATCAATCCCTCCGCTATTATCCGACATCACCCAATTGATGCAGGCCAGCGGATCGATTGCTTTTTCAGTAAGTTTTACTTCAATCATATATAGTTTTTATCCTCCACTCACTGCAGGCAAAATGGCCACTTCATCTTCAGATGTAATCTTATCATCAGTTTCTGCAAATTCAGTATTGATAGCAATTCTGTATGATGAAAGGTTTTTTAATGTTGGAAATTTCGTTTCAAGGAATTTTTTTAGCGCACCAGCACTAATATTTTCTTCCACATCTATTTGAATGATTCCCGCGCCAAAAATTTCGCGGGCAATGCCGAACCCTAATACTCTTAATGTCATTAATAAAATTTAAAAGAAATGTGCCTGATGAGAACTTCAATGCCTGCTAAGAATACAAGAACCGCAGTTACTCTTCTCACAACTCTTAAGTTAAACTTTATGGCCCCCATTCTTGAACCAATTTGACCACCTATTAATACTGCAAAACACAAAATTATTATTCGTTTAGTGTCAAAGTCGGATGGAATAGCATACAATTGTCCGGCAATCCCGGCAATTGAGTTCACCAGGATAAAAATGCTTGCGGTTGCGGCAATTTTTTTTGAATTATCCCAGCGCATCAGATTTAAGAGTGGAGAAAGAAAAATTCCTCCGCCTATTCCAACCATTCCCGATAGAAATCCAATTGCCCCTCCTAATAATCCATCTCTCAAAATATTAGGTTTTGCTTCGGGCTCTTCCATCGATTGAACTGCATTATTTTGTATCCAAAGCATAATTGCAGCAACGATCAAACTACAACCCAGTAAAATAAAGAATGTAGTCTGACTAATCTTTAATCGTGCACCCAAAAATGCCATGGGCACGCTTATTACGACAAGGGGAATAATTTTTTTCCAATCCACCTGTTTTTTGCGGATGAAAATGATTGTTCCTCCGGTTACGACGATTATGTTACAAACAAGGGCGATGAATCTTATCTCCTTAAAAGGCAAGGCATACAAAGCCAAAATAGCGAGATAGCTCGAACCTCCACCAAATCCCACGGAGGAATAGATGAAAGCGATGAACATAAAAAAGAAAAATATCTCCCAGTGTGTCATATGCGTCTTTGCTAAACTTTGCGCCTCCGCGTGCAGTCTGGCTTTTGTATCTTTGAAAATATTCCTCCCAATTTAGTAATCTTTTCATCATGGTTACAGCGATTGTTCTTGCAGCAGGCTTATCCAAACGCATGGAAGGCCCCAATAAATTACTTCTTACTCTGGGCACTAAGACACTTGTTGAAACAACTATCCAAAAAATATTAGAATCCGGAGTTGAGGAAGTAATTGTTGTTTTAGGTAATGATGCTGAAAAAGTTCGTCAGAAGATTCAAAATTTTCCCGTACAAATATTAGTAAATGAAAAGTTTGAAAGCGGAATGACTTCTTCCATTCAAAAGGGAGTTAATGCTGCTACCGGTATAGGATACATGATTTGTCTTGCAGATATGATGGCTATAGAATCAGGCGAATATCAAATAATAAAAGAAGCATTTTTAAAAAAATATTCAGAAGATTCTAAATGTATTGGTCAGCCCTCGTTCGGAAATAAGAGAGGGAATCCGGTAATTTTTAGTGATTATTATCGCCAGGAAATTCTTGCACACCAGGATCCTGAGGGTTGCAGAGATATTGTTCAAACAAATGCGGGTCATGTATTTAAAATCGAAATGCCCACGAATCATGTGTTATTAGATCTCGACACACCTGAAGATTTCGAAAGATTTCACGCAAAGCCGCAAAGTTAGCCAAGATCGCAAAGGTTCGAAGCATAAATGCCACAAACAACAAACTACCAGCGACAGATTATTCGAAAGATTTCACGCCCGCCTGAACGAATCATTCGGGCCTTGCTTCGCCATAGCTTCGCGAAGGCGCAGCAGGCCAAGCCGTAAAGTTAGCAAAGATCGCAAAGGCTCGCAGCATAAATGTCACAAACTACCAACTACAAATTATGCGAAAGATTTCACGCTAAGACGCCAAGGTAACGCAAAGACGCAATGGTTGAGTCTAAGTACTAAGTACTCTATACTAAGTACTCTATTTCTTCCTCGCTGCTGCTACTTCTTCTGGTTTGATAGCTCCTCCTTTATTACCCCATGAATTTCGGGCATAATTTAATACATCACTCGCCTGTTCATCAGTGAGATCGAATCCTGGCATTGGTGTATTGTAAATTTTGCCATTCACTTTCATTTCGTTCGTGGCGCCATATAAAACTTGTTGGATGGACCTTTTCTTGTCTGCCATTAAGTAATCCGACTTTGCAAGTGGGGGATAAACACCTTCTATACCATTACCTGGTTCCATATGACAGGATAGACAATATGCAACATACACTTCTTTACCTCGTGCAATACTGGCTTTTAAATCGTAAGCGGTCTTTTTTTGAAAGGAGAAAATTGTAAATAATACTATTCCGAATGAAAAATAGGTGTAGTTATTGAATCTCAATTTCATTTCTTTGAGTTAAGTTTCATTAATGGTTGTTGAATTTTATCCTGCAATTATCAATTAAACTTCATCCATATTAAATGGAAGCTTCCTGATTCTTTTTCCTGTAAGATCGAAAATTGCATTGCATAATGCCGGTGCCAGTGGTGGTAGTCCGGGTTCGCCAACACCTCCTGGTTTTTCATCATTATCTACGACATGAACTTCGATTTCGGGAATATCGTTGATACGAGGCATTTTATAAGTGTCAAAATTTTTCTCCACTGCTTTGCCATCTGCAAAATGAGTTTCGTGTTTGGTAGCTGCTCCTAATGCCATCACAATACTTCCTTCAACCTGAGCACGAATGATATCGGGATTTACATACCAACCGCAATCCATAACCGCGAATATTTTGTCGATTTTGATTTTACCATCAGGTTTTTTAGAAACTTTTACGACTTCACCTACGATACTCTTGAAGCATTCTGTAATTGCAACGCCCCATCCTTCATTTTTCTTTCGCGTGTTCCAACCGGTTTTTTCAATAATAATGTCAATCAGTTTTTGATAACGATCATCTCCGAGGTGGTTTCTCCTAAATTCAAGAGGATCGGTGCCGGCAGCAATCGCCAGTTCATCCATAAAACTTTCGTAAGCGAATCCATTTGTAGAAGAATAAACCGATCTCCACCACATAACGGGTATTGGAGAATCGAGTGGAATATCTCCGAAACTAAAATGTTCTATGGATTCGAAATAAGGTTCGAGAAAACCTTCTGTTGTTGAATCATTGTATGAAAGTTTATTTGCGCCTGGCCATTGATGACCCATGTCCTGGCCAGCCATTTTAGTCTCGAATGCTCTAATATAAGGTTCTTTGCCAAGTGCGGCCCTGCATTGATAAACCATTCCCGGCCGGAATGGTCCTGCTGCCATATCATCTTCTCTGGTCCAAACTACCTGAACGGGTGCATTGATTTCGCGGGAAATCAGTGCTGCTTCATGAGGATAGTCAAGGAAAGCTTTTCTTCCAAAACCACCGCCGAGGAAGGTCATATTTACAGTGATATCTTCTATTTTCAATCCAAGCATTCCAACCAATTCCCTTTGTACCCAATCAGGCGCCTGAATGGGTCCCCAGATTTCGCATTTATTATCATGCACATGTGCCACGCAGTTTAGTGGTTCCATGCAACTGTGAGATTCATATGGAGTTTCGTAAATAGCTTCAATCTTCTTTTCAGATTCTCCGAAAACCCTTTCAAAATCACCCTTTGATTTAAAATTCAGAACATTTCCTTTTAAACTTTCTTTCATTTTTGCATAAAGCTGATCCGAACTATGATAATCAAATCCAGAATCATCCCATTCCACTTTCAATGCCTTACGGCCCTGCATAGCCGACCATAAGTTATCAGCTACTACCGCAACGCCTTCAGCTTTCGTAGCAAAAACATTTCTCTGAACTTTAATAACATATTTCACGCCGGGCACAGCTTTAGCAGCCGTGTCATCAAAGCTTTTCACTTTACCTACAAAGCGAGGATTTCGTTCAACAACGGCATAGAGCATTCCTTTTAGTTTTTTATCCAACCCAAATTCTGCTTTGCCATTTACTTTGAGTGGTGTGTCCTGCCTTGGAAGAGGTTTCCCGACTATTTTATAATCTTTCCTTTGTTTGAGAACTACATTTGCCGGTGGCGTTAATTTCGCAGCGTCTTCTACCAATTCGCCATAGCCCAATTTTTTCCCTGAGGGTTTATGGATCACCTGGGCATTTTCTGCATAACATTCCTCTTTATTCACCGTCCATTTTTTTGAAGCGGCTTCAATCAGCATTTCACGCGCAGTTGCTCCTGTGCGCAAAAGATTTTTATATGCTCCCCTCACAGTTGAGCTGCCACCGGTGAGCATGCTTCCAAATTTCTTTGGATCTCCCGGTGCAAATGCAATGTTGACGGTATCCAAATTCACTTCCAATTCTTCAGCTACCATTTGTGGAACCACCTGGTATGAGCCCTGGCCCATTTCGGAACGATGACACAGGATGGTAACCTTTCCGGTTTTGTCAATCGAAACCCAGGAAGTGAGTTCGATGCCCAAATTGTCTGCAGATTCTGCAGTAAAAAATTCAGGCCCATCTTTTCCCAATGCAGGAAGGTAATAACCGATAGTGAGCGCAACGCCGGTCATTCCCGACATGCGGATAAAATTCCTGCGCGACAAATTATTTTTTGTTTGCATGTCCATTAGTTTTTGGCGTTAGCGGTTGACAATTTCGCAGCCGTCTTAATTGCTTTTCTAATGCGCGGATAAGTTCCACACCGACAAATATGACCCTGCATGGCAAGATCAATATCCTGATCGTTTGGATGCGCATTTCTCTTTAGTAATGCGGCAGCAGCCATGATTTGTCCACTTTGGCAATAGCCACATTGTGGCACCTGTTCGGCTATCCATGCCTGTTGTACCGGATGGGAATTGTCGGTTGAAAGGCCCTCGATTGTAGTGATCTTTTGGCCAACTGCAGTTGATACTGGAATAGAACATGACCTCACGGGATTTCCATTAAAGTGCACGGTGCATGCTCCGCACTGTGCAATGCCGCATCCATACTTTGTACCTGTTAGTCCAACGAGATCCCTGATTGCCCAAAGCAGGGGCATTTTAGGATCTGCATCAACTGTATACGACTTGCCATTTATTTGTAATGTGAACGATGCCATAAAATGAAGTTTTACGAAGAGAACTTTAAGTTACGAAAAATCGGAAAGTAGGTGAAAAGAATATTAACAATGGATAAGAATGATTTTAGATTTTGCCTGCCTGCCGCAGGGATGTTCGATTTTGGATTTTGGATTTTGGATTTGAGATGCTGCCCCCGAACGCCCGCCTGAACGAGTCATTGGGGCAGGTACCTTTCGGTACGGGGGATTTTGGATTATGGATTTTAGATTTGTTTTGTCTAGGTACTAGGTACTGAGTACTAAGTACTACATAGCGCAAACGATTGAAAATTCCGAATGCCATTAATTTCTTATTAAATACTTTTTCTACCACAGCAATTTGTTTTTAAATAATAATTTTAGACAAGTAAAATCAAAGACTCAGCATGGATACAAGAAGAGATTTTCTAAGAAAAGCCGCATTACTTTCTGGCGGTGCCGGTATGATGGGCATGTTGCCTGAATCTATACAAAGGGCACTCGCTATTGATCCCGCACCAGGCAGCACATTCATGGATGCTGAACATATTGTATTGCTGATGCAGGAAAACCGATCATTTGATCATACTTATGGCACTTTAAAAGGTGTGAGAGGATTTAATGATCCCCGGGCCATACAACTTCCCAACAAAAATCTCGTATGGATGCAGTCCAATGCCGAAGGAGAAACTTTTGCTCCTTTCCGATTAAACATAAAAGACACTAAGGCCACCTGGATGAGTTCACTTCCACATTCCTGGACCAACCAGGTTGATGCCCGCAATAATGGCCGTTATGACAAATGGCTGGATGTAAAACATTCGGGCCACAAGGAATACGAAAAAATGCCGCTTACAATGGGTTATTACACTCGTGAGGATATTCCTTTTTACTATGCACTCGCAGACGCATTTACAATTTGTGATCAACATTTCTGTTCTTCTTTAACCGGAACTACGCCAAATCGACTTTACTTCTGGACGGGCACCATAAGGGAAGAACAAAACTGGGATTCACGGGCAAATGTGTGGAACGAAGACACAGATTATCCCCGACCGGCATCATGGACTACATTTCCCGAAAGACTGGAAAAGGCCGGCATCTCATGGAAAATTTATCAGAATGATATAAGTGTCGACGGTGGCTTTACCGAAGAAGAAGATTCGTGGCTAGCAAATTTTACGGATAATCCCATTGAATTTTTCAAGCAATTCAATGTGAAACTTTCCGGGAGATATTTGAACTATCTCAAGGTGATGGAAACGAGATTACCCGAACAAATCGCAGATCTTGAAAAGAAAATTCAGTCCACTCCCGAAACGGATGAGAATCTTGCAAAGTTGAAATCGCAGATGGTGAGATTGAAAACTTATGGTGAAGAATTAGACAAAGAAAGAAAACAATGGACCAAAGAAAAATATGAGGCTCTTTCACAGTATGAAAAAAATCTGCATGAAAAAGCATTCACCACTAACAAAAACGATCCTTTTTATCATGAACTGGCACCTTTGAAATATGACGATGGTGGAACTGAACGCGAGGTAAATATTCCGAAAGGAGATGTTTTGCACCAGTTTAGAAATGATGTAAAAAATGGGGCACTACCTACAGTCTCATGGCTTGTTGCTCCTGAAACATTTTCGGATCATCCGAGTTCTGCATGGTATGGGGCATGGTATGTTTCTGAGGTTCTCGATATCCTCACACAAAATCCTGAAGTGTGGAAGAAGACGATTTTCATTCTCACATACGATGAAAACGACGGATATTTTGATCATGTGCCGCCTTTTGTTGCGCCACATCCGGATGGAAGTCATGGTAAAACATCAGACAAAATTGACACCAGAGTGGATTTTGTAACGATGGAACAGGAAAAAAGAAAACCCGCTTTTCCTGAAAAATATATGCGCGAGAGTTCTATTGGTTTAGGGTATCGTGTACCGCTCGTAATCGCATCCCCATGGAGCAGAGGTGGCTGGGTAAATTCTCAGGTGTTTGATCTTACTTCCAGCCTGCAATTCCTGGAACTATTCCTCACTCATAAAACTGGTAAAAAAATTGAGGAGACGAATATCAGTCCGTGGAGAAGAGCTATATGCGGAGACTTATCAACAGTATTCAGACCTTATAATGGCGAAAAAATCAATACTCCAAAATTTGTTGAGAAGGAAGATTTCATCATCAGTGTACATAAAGCAAAATTTAAAGGTTTGCCCAATGCATACAAGAGCTTAACGCAGGTTGAAATAGACGATCTCAACCATAATTATTATAAATCTCCATTTGCAGCGCGACAGGAAAGAGGAACCAGAACAGCCTGTGCACTTCCTTATCAATTATATGTTGAAGGTGCGTTGAATAGTAATCGAGATAAGTTTCAAATTACAATGGAATCCAAAACCAATGTTTTTGGAGATAAAACGACAGGATCTCCATTTATGATTTACGCGCCAGGCGGATATAAAGGAGATGATTTCCAGGCATGGCCATATGCAATTGCTGCGAAGGATATTTTAAGCGATGAATGGGAAATTGATGGATTTGAAAATGGACTTTATCATTTGCGGGTTTATGGTCCTAATGGATTTTATCGGGAATTCAAAGGTGGTAAGAATGACCCGATGGTAGATATCAAATGCGATTATCAAAGTCAAATTGCAAATCCGAACAAGCTAAATGGCAAACTCGTGGTTAATTTTAGGAATAATTCTCCCAACCAGCAGTTTGTAGCGCAGGTGAGAGATAATTATAAAAAAACAACCAAACGCATTTTACTTGGAGCAGGTAAGGCATCAAAGCCCATGAATGTTTTTCTGGACCCCAAAAGTAGCGGCAACTGGTACGATATAACGGTTAACATTGATGGATATGCAAATTTTGTAAAACGATATGCCGGCAGAGTTGAAACTGGCGAAGCAACTACCAGTGATCCTGCAATGGGAAATATTTAAAAATAATTGTGATGTCTATATCACGAAGAAAATTCCTGAATCTTACTGTCAAAACCGTATTCATAGCAGGAGCAGGTTCATTATGGGATCCTGTAACTGCAGGAGATTTTTTGCTTCCATCAAAAAATAAAATAGCCCTCCGATTCGCAATTGCTTCTGATGGACATTATGGTCAGGATAAAACAGATTTTGACCTGCATCACGACAACATGTTAAACTGGTTGAATGCAGAAAAAAAGTCAAGGGGATTAGATTTCAGCGTCATCAATGGGGATCTTTTTCACAATGATCCCAAATTCCTTCCGCAGGTAAAATCAAAATGGGATCGACTCACCATGCCTTATTATGTTTCGAGAGGAAACCATGACAGAGTGAGCGATGAAGAATGGAACCGGGTATGGAACATACCGGTCCACCATTCGTTTGAAAAGAACGGAATCGCATTTTTAATTCTAAATACGGCCAATGAGCAGGGAGATTATATTTGTCCGAATCTCGAATGGACCAAACAAAAATTAAATGAAGTCGCGGACAAAAAACACCTTTTTATTTTCATGCACATTACTCCTTTCAAATGGACAAAAGGTGGAATTGAATGCCCGGACCTTACAACCATGTTTGCAAAACAAAAAAACCTGAGAGCAATATTTCATGGGCATGATCACGACCAGGATGGGGTGAAGACCAGTGATGAAAAATCATATTTTTTCGATTCACATATTGCAGGTGATTGGGGAACTGAATACAGGGGATACAGGATTGTGGAAGTGATGAAAGATGGAAAAATTCTTATATACCAGATGGATGCCTCACATTCAAATAAGATCAATTCTAATTCCATTTTTAGTTGAGAAAGTACTCTTATGTAACGAGCGGGTACTCGCTTCCGGCAATCTTATTTAACCGTTCGACCAAAATTTGCATCAGGTAAGGAGCCCTCAACGTATTTTGCCTCCATCATTATGATCCGACGACCGATTCTATTGACCATTTGCCTTATGGCAACACTAACTGCTTTCTGTCAACAACCAGAAAAAGGAAAGATTTTTATTACCGTACTTAACGACAAAAAACTGGCACTCGAAAATGTGAGTATTGATTTACTTCGTCGTCAGGACTCTTCATTAATTTCCACTCAACTTACAGATTCTACGGGTTCAACCCTGTTCGACAATTTACCTCCCGGGGAATATCTCTGTAAAGTGAGTAGTGTGAATTATAATCCATGGATCACCGGAACATTACGCATCAATCATGAGGAGCAGGTATTAAAAGTGCCAACAATTATTCTTCAATCAAATTCAACGACGCTCAAAGAAGTGAAAGTGGTTGCCCGAAAACCATTTGTTCAGCAGATGACCGATAAAGTAGTGATCAATGTTGATGCAGGTATTACGAATGCGGGCGCTACAGTAATGGAAGTGCTTGAAAAATCTCCGGGCATTACGATTGACAAAGATGGAAATATTAGTTTGAAGGGTCGCCAGGGTGTTTCAATCATGCTGGATGGGAAACCAACTTATTTGTCTGGTTCCGATTTAGTGAATTTACTTACCAGTATGAATGCAAACCAGCTGGATCAAATTGAGATTATGGATAATCCCCCGGCGAAATATGATGCGGCTGGAAACGCGGGACTCATCAACCTAAAGACTAAAAAAAATAAGCAAAAAGGATTTAATGTCAATTTAAATACTTCGTATACCCAGGGACGTTATCCAAAAACCAATAACAGTATTCAGGTAAATTACAGAAACGGAAAATTTAATGTATTTGCGAGTTATGGTATCATTGCATTCAAAGGATTTACTGAGCTCTATGCGCTCCGCACCTATTATAAAGATGATGACAAAACAGTTTCATCTTACCTGGAGCAGCCCACTTATATAAGGTCCAAAGGTTATAATCAAACCTTCCGTACGGGTTTGGATTATTATCTTTCCAAAAAAACAACGCTTGGTGTTACATTCACAGGATTGCTTCTTAAAAGAAATACGTTGAGTGAAGGAGTTGCAAAATGGATGGATGTAAATCATGTTCAGGACTCGGTAATCAATACAACAAGCACAAGTGATGTACATTGGAAAAATGGGGGAATCAATTTGAATTTGCGCCACAGTTTTAATGCAAATGAAGAATTGGGAGCCGATTTCGATATGATTGGTTACGACATTAACAGCGATCAGTACTTTAATAATACATTGCCTGTTCCCGGCGGTTACACGGAAGAATTTAAAGGAACGATTCCAAGCCAGATTCATATTCTCTCAGGGAAAATAGACTATAGCAAATCATTTGCATCTAATTTGAAATTTGAAGGCGGTTGGAAATCTTCGCATGTGGCGACCGACAATCTTGCAAATTATTATTATAAACGGGATAGTATTTGGGAAGATGATTTAGGCAAGAGCAACCATTTTCTCTACACAGAAAACATCCATGCATTTTATGCGAACCTCGATAAGAAATGGGAAAAATGGAATTTGCAGGGAGGTTTGAGATATGAGTACACAGCTTACCATGCGAATCAATTAGGTAATGCTATTCAAAAAGATTCGGCTTTTTCAAGAAAGTACAGCAGCCTCTTCCCTACCACTTTTGTTTCCTACAAATTAGATTCGATAAATACTTTTAGTCTGTCCATTGGCAGAAGAATTGACAGACCACCTTTTCAAAAATTAAATCCTTTTATTTTCATTCTTAATAAATACACATATGAAATGGGGAATCCTTATTATCGTCCCCAATTCACCTGGAACTTTGAGCTGAGCCATTCGTTTAAAGATATGCTCATCACAAGCGTCAGCTATAGTGAAACCAAGGATTATTTTTCCCAAATTTTTCTTGCAGATACCAGTGGCCATATTATTTATACCGAAGGAAATCTCGGCAGGATGAGAAATTTAGGTCTTTCAGTAAGTTTACAAATTTCCCCTGCGGAATGGTGGACCGTTTCAGGATCGCTTGATGTAAATAATAAAAAAATTGAAGGGACCGTAATTAAAGATTACGTTTCAACTATTACGCAGGCAAGTATGACCTTAAATAATCAGTTCCATTTCAATAGAGGTTGGTCCGCTGAACTTACAGGGTTTTATATCACAAAAAGTCAGAATGATTTGCAGGAGGTTTTACAGCCAACAGGACAGGTTTCTGCTGGTGTTGCAAAACAAGTTTTGAAAAATAAGGGGAGCCTGAAACTTACTGCAAGGGATATTTTTTACACGCAGGCGATGGAAGGACTCACACAATTTCAACATGCTACCGAATATTTCAAACTCACTCGCGACAGCAGAGTTGTTACTCTTGCGTTTTCATATAGGTTTGGCAAATTAAAGCCGGCAACAAGTAGATCCAACGGCGGAGCTGGAGATGAAATGGATCGAGTAGGAAACGGAGGATAAGTGTTGAAGGTTGAAGGTTTGTTGAAAGTTGCTTGCCCGCCGAAGCAGCGTAGCATGCGGAGGAGGGAAGGTTTGTTGAATGTTGATGGTTAAGGGTTTTTGTAAAGGTTCAGCGTTCAAATAGCCCGTCTAAGTACTAAGTACTCTATACTAAGTACTACTAAACTCTGTCTAGGTACTATGTACTTGGTACTCATCTAAGCTACCAGCTCAAGTTCATTAAGTGCACTATTAATCATCCCAATCTCTTCTTTAGAAAGCTTTACGCGGATGGCTTCTGCATTCTCTTTAGCCTGTGCAGCATTCCTTGCTCCAACAAGGGCCACTGTAATTCCAGGCTGTTCAATGGTCCAACGAATCACCAATTGAGATAACAAGACATTTTTCTCCTTTGCCAGTGGAATAATCTTTTCCAGGAATAAATTGGTTCGATCAATATTTTCAGGTTTGTAAAATTTGGTATTGGGACGATGGTCCCCGGAAGCGAAATGGTGCCCCGGTTTGATTTTCCCTGTAAGAATTCCACGTTGCAGTGGACTATAAGCCAGAATGGATTTATGATTTTCGATGCAATAGGGAACAAGTTCATTTTCAATCGCCCTTTCCAGCATGCTATATGGCACCTGGTTTGAAGCAAGTGAAATAGTTTGCTCTGCCTCTTTCATTTGCGAAGCATCATAATTACAAACACCAGCGGACCGAATTTTTCCGGAAGCTAACAGAATTTCGAGCGCTTCCATAGTTTCTGAAATTGGAGTGGTGATATCGGGCCAATGGATTTGGTAAAGGTCGATATAGTCGGTGCCGAGCCTTCTCAAACTTATCTCACATTCCTTAATCACACTTTCTTTTCCGGCATATTTATAAATGTCGATTTGTTTGCCCGAATTATCCTGGCTATGAAAAGCAAAGTTGCCTTTTGTATCATCCCATCGCATTCCAAATTTGGTGAGGATTTGCACTTTATCCCTTGGGATTTGCTTGAGTGCTTCACCCACTATTTCTTCACTGAGCCCCTGCCCGTAAACAGGTGCTGTATCAATTGAAGTAACTCCATTGTCATAAGAAGCGCGGATTGCATCCAAAGCGTCTTTCCTTTCTGTGCCACCCCACATCCACCCTCCAATGGCCCATGCCCCAAATGTGACCGCAGATAATTTGATGTTTGTTTCCCCTAGCTGTCTGAATTCCATTATGTGTTTGATTTTTTATTCTGAGTGAATAGGAGTTTCGCGCAAACGCAAGGCTGATCCTGATCTTCCTGCAAAGTGTGCTTTTATTTCAGCAACAATGGAAAGTGCAATTTCTTCAGGAGTATTTGCTCCGATATCAAGGCCGCACGGAGCAAAAATTCTTTTTGATTCCATTTCTGAGATGGGAATACCAGCCTCTGCCAGTTCACTAAAAATCTTCTCTGCTCTTTTTCTTGGTCCAAGCATGCCTATATATCCGAGTTTACTATTCAAAAGCTCCTGCAAATGTAATTTGTCACTCCTGAAGTCGTGAGTCATTAATATTGCCGCAGTTCGATCATCAAGATCGGGCATGGCAACCCCTTTGCTACTATAAACTTCAGTAGCGGTGTTGTACATCGTCTTATCTGCTTTGGAAGTGTTGGTGATTAAGGAAATTTTCCAACCCAATTCTTTGGCGATCCGCATAAGTGGATAAACATCATAATTGCCACCAAAAACTACTAAATGAATTACAGGTTGAATTACTTCTACGAATAATTTAAGTTCCTTAATCCCTTTTGTGTGAATTGAGGAAAGAGAAACCTGACTTTCAGATACATCGTGGATGGCTTGCAAAATTTCTGTAGTAAAGTCTTTATCAGGAAATTCATTTTTGAAATGCTGATCATCTACAAACAAAAAGCTTGTGCCCTGTGAAACGGAACAGTTTTCCTGTGCGGTGACTGTAATAAATATCCTGGATTCACGAATTCCGGTGAGTGTTGATAGTTGTCTGACAGGATTTTTTTCGTCGCTTTCGGAAAGTGGTGTGAACAACACATCGATTACACCGTTGCACCCAAGTCCGGCTCCGATTTGATATCCGTCATCCTGCGTTGTGTCGTAAGTAATAATTGATGGCTCATTTGCCTCAATTGCCATTCTGCATCTTTTCAAGGCATCGCCTTCGAGGCAACCGCCACTTATCCCGCCTAAATAAGTTCCGTCGTCTTTCACTAACATTCTTGCTCCGGTTCTACGGTATGAAGATCCTTCCACCCTTACTACGGTTGCCAGAGCTGCCCGATTTTTATTGAAATCGATCGTAGTGTAAGCATCCACGATGGCTTTTATCTCCTTCATAACTTAAAAAAACTGGTTGAATTGTACAATGATCATTTCAAGTTAAGAATTTTCACAGCACAGCGCCTCATTTTTTTACCGATAAAATAACAAAGCGACCGCCAATAAAGTTTTGCAATGTTGACAATTATCAAAAAATCCAAAGGTCAATTTTAACGGAATTTTGCAATCGCATTTTGTTACTTCACCGTAGATATTACGTCTTTATTAGTAGAGAACTAAACTATAAGCCATGGACAAGAATTCAACACAACAGGAAATTATGCTGATGGTAGGCACCAGCTTTTCATCCAGACAATGGATGCAAAAAGACGAAACCGATGAACACAGACAATTGTCTGAAATGGAACAATTAGAAGAAGCATGCTGGAATGGAATGATTCGGGAAATGATTCCGGAAATATGCGAGCGTGATGAAGATGGCAATGCTTTACTTCTTTGGGAAGTGCATGAGGGAAATACATTCATTACTCTTGACATGGGAGAAATTCCAGAAGACAAGGATGAGTATTATTCCATTGATCCTTACACCTTTTATGAAAATCTTTCATACAACTAATACGCGATACGGAGGGAACTGTAATTCGGATTCAAAACTTACCTGTCAACCCGAAAGGTAATAGGTTGTTTAAATGCCGCAGTTACATTTTCCCCGTACACCGTTGCCGGTATCCAGTTTGGTGATTCCCTGATCACCCTAATTGCTTCCTCAGCTAATTTTGGATGAACTGGTTCCTCATTTAGAATTTCAATTTCAGAAGTCTGGCCATTTTCATTTATGATAAAGCCCACCATTAACCTAACAGATGCGGATGGCTCACCCTTAGGAAGAGATACATATTGAGCAGCGATTTTTGAGTTGATGCTCTTAGATAAATAGTTGATCCACTCGTTTTGTCCGCCTGGAAATTTCACAGGTGTTGAGAATTTGGTTTTGGTAAAATCTTTTTTGGGTAAATCTGGCAATTTAAAAATTGCGTCATCAAGTTTTCGCTTTTCAATTTTGGTACAACTGTCCGTTAGAATACCCGCCGGGTTCTCGAAAATCGACATCAGCCATAAACTTCCTCCACAAGCTTTGATGAATTCATTATAGTGTGCTACTGAATTTTCAATGCCGTCGTTGGGATCGGTTCTGTATTGAACTGTGTAATAATAGCTGGATTTGTATGCATGGGTTTTCAACATAAACGAATTGCAGGAAATATTGCAAACAGTTCTTACTCCATCGGTTTTCTTACTATCTAATAGCAGACTTGTATCCGAATCAAAATCGCGATAATACAATGTATCAATCTTATCAAATTTTGTATAGATCCTTTTTTCAGATGCGATATAATAGTTAGTAGCAAAACCAGAAACCTGTTTCATAAATCCTTTTTTAATGTAGCAGGTCATTTCATCGCCTACTCCCATTAATGTTTTGAAAGTCTTTTCCGGAAGTGTTCTGAGCCTGGTAGTTGCAGAAATTTTGTAGGACAGAACACCTTCAAAATATTCCTGGGAAAAGCCTGATTTGATCAGGGAAATAATCAGGAGGGAGAGGATCAGTTTTTTCATAAAGGTTCATTCAAAGTGGAGATTGAATATACAAAAGGAAATGTTTTGATTTCAATGGAGAAAAAATTTTCCATCGAATTTGCAGCTTTTCGTTCAGGTTCTCAGGTTGGTATCTTGAATCTGTTCAGTTATATTTGGAAAATGAGCCAATCCGCGGAAACAACCAATACTACTGCTCAGGATTCAAAATCCAAAGACGAACATTTGCTTGCTGCACTTGGATATAAACAGGAACTCAGCAGGAGCTGGTCTGCCTTTTCCAATTTCGCCATTTCATTTTCTATCATCTCCATTTTGAGTGGGTGCTTCACAACATTTGGTCAGGCCTGGAACAATGGGGGACCCATTGCGATCTCTATTGGCTGGCCATTGATTTCAACACTCATCCTCGTAATAGGGTTTTGTATGGCTGAGCTTGCATCAGCATATCCTACGTCAGGAGGAATTTACTGGTGGGCAGCAAAACTCGGAGGAGCAAAAGCTGGTTTTTATACAGGTTGGCTGAACTTAATCGGACTCCTTGCGATAAATGCATCTGTGGCTTATGGAGCCGCTATATTCCTGAATATTACTTTGGGAACTTACTCAAACGCATACCTGCTAAATTTTCTTGGAGGTGAGGCAATCAGACAACAATTTTTTTGGTTTATGGTGATCATGATTATGATTACTGTCTTCAATTGTTTCAGCAGCAGAATTCAGGCTTTGCTCAACAATGTTTCAGTGTGGTGGCATGTATTCGGTGCGGCAGCCATTATTGTGATCCTGATTTTTGTACCCAGTGATCATCAGAGTTTGAAATGGATCTTCACAACCAAAATAAATAATTCTGGGTTCACTGGTTCGGCAAATTATTGGTTTTACGTGTTGCCACTTGGCTTCCTGCTTACTCAATATACAATTACCGGATTTGATGCGTCTGCACATCTTTCAGAAGAAACAAAGGGCGCTCATCTCGCAGCAGCAAAAGGAATATGGCAATCCATTTTTTATTCTGCAATTGGTGGTTATATTTTGTTGCTTGCGTTCCTATATGCTGCAACGCAACCTCAGATTGTAAATTCATTTGATCCGGCTGTGAATCCATATGGTGCAGGATCCGTAATTTCTATCCTGGTTCTTGCTCTTACACCATTTACATTTAAACTTGTTTTGCTGATATCTACAGTGGGCCAGCTATTTTGCGCCACCGCATGTCTTACTTCCTGTTCGAGGATGATGTTTGCTTTTTCGAGAGATGGTGCTATTCCCGGACATAAAAAATGGAGTAAAGTGAATAAGAATCTCGTGCCTGTGAATTCTGTCCTCGCATCTTCTGCAATCGGAATATTAATAACCCTACCGGCTCTATGGAAGAGCCCAAGAGGAATTCCTACTGCATTTTACGCTGTTGTTTCCATAGGAGTAATCGGACTTTACCTCGCCTTTCTAATTCCAATTTGGTTAAGGTGGAAAGAAGGAGAAAATTTTAAAATGGGAGAATGGAACCTCGGAAAAAAATATAAATGGATGACCTGGATTGCGATGATAGAAATTGTTGCAATCTCTGTTTTTTTCGTTTTACCATTTGAGCCGGCTGCGGTTCCCTGGAACAAAAATTTTTCATGGCTTGCAGTGAACTATGCTCCAATACTGGTGGGATTAACTTTATTGAGTCTTTGGATATGGTGGCATCTCTCCGTAAAAAAATGGTTTACGGGCCCAAGGAAAACTATTTGATCACTTGAATTTTGGTAAGAATATTTTTTGGATAAGAAGAGGGTTGATATCGCAAAATCAGAAGCGGATAGCAGGATAAAATCTGCCATATCCAGAATTCCCTTATTAAAAAATACCACAAAAATTATCCCGATTGATGGTGGACTTACCAATATGAATTTGAGAATTGACACAGAAGAAAACAGCTATTTTATGAGATTGAGTGAACCTGGATCTGAGTTTCTCTGTATCGATCGAAAAAATGAAAAAATAAATACGGAGCGTGCTCACATTGCAGGAGTAGGGCCCGAACTTATAGCCTGGCTTGAAGAAGAAAAAATTTTGTTGGTAAGATGGCTTGATGCAAAAACCTTACACATCGAAGACTTTCATTCCCATCCTTCTATTTTTGATAAAATTACATTTGCCATTAGGAAACTCCACCTCGGACCAAATTTTGAAGGTCGTTTTGATTTTCCTGCACTCAGAAAGAATTACTTGTCAAGAGCTCTTTCATCCAATTATTTTATTCCTGAAGGATATTGCGAAATGGAATCCAAAATTATTGCGCTTGAAAAAATAATTGCGTCTAATCCGGAGTTGCTGGTTCCATGTAACAACGATTTACTTGCGGAAAATTTTATGGATGATGGTTTAAAAATCTGGATTATCGATTATGAATATTCAGGACAAAATGAAGCTTCTTTTGAAATTGGAAATCTTACTAGTGAAATTTCATTTTCCCAAACTGAAATTGAAATGTTTTGTGAATCATACTGGGGTGAAAAAATTCCGGCGAAAGTTTACCGGGCAATGGCCTGGTCATTAATTGCAAGATATGGATGGGTGATGTGGGCTTCGATCCAGGAGTTTATTTCCCCAATCCAATTTGATTTCAGAACCTGGGGATTAAAGAAATGGCATTCTGTTTTGGAAGATATGACTAACGGACACTATGAAAATCTTCTGAAAAATTTAAAGGAAACAAATTGAATGGAACAATTACCTGTCAAAGCGAGAGTAATTATCATAGGTGGTGGCGTTGCCGGGGCATCGATTGCTTTTCACCTTGCACAAAGAGGCGAAACAGATGTAATTATTTTAGAAAGAAGTGAGCTTACCAGCGGATCCACATTCCACTCCGCAGGTCTGGTCGGACAGTTACGCGGGTCCGTTACCCTTACCTCCATGATGATGTACAGCGCAGAATTGTATCGAAAACTTTCAAAAGATCCAGACACGGATCCTGGTTGGATTGAATGTGGTGGCATCCGACTGGCTTGCACACCAGAACGCGTGGAAGAACTAAAAAGGCAGGTAGGATGGGCACGAACATTTGGGTTGCCGTTGGAAGAAATTTTACCATCAAGGGCAAGAGAATTATTTCCACTGATGTCTGAAGAGAAAGTTTTAGCAGCAACCTTTCTCCCAACCGATGGATATCTTGATCCGAGTCAGCTTTGCTATTCACTCGCCAACCAGGCACGAGCCATGGGCGTGAAAATATTTCAAAACACATTTGTCACAGGAATCAATACCCGAAATAACAGGATTGTCTCAATTTCAACAGATCGGGGAGAAATTCAGACTGAAAAAATAATTGCTGCATGTGGACTCTATGCAGCTGAAGTCGGAAGAATGGTTGGCGTCAGAATTCCAGTGATCCCGATGAGTCATCAATACATAGTTACGGGTGCATTTCGAAAAGTTTCAAAGGGAGATGCCCGGCTCCCGACATTAAGGGACCCTGATCACCTGATTTATTTCAGAGAAGATGGGGCCGGATTGGTTATGGGAGGATATGAACGAAATTCTGCTCCGGCTTTCCTGGATGCAAATCTCGAGGATAAGGTTCCTAAAAACTTCAACGGAAAATTATTAGATGAAGAATGGGATCGCTTCGAAGAAATCATGATTAATTCAACAATGCGTGTTCCGGAAATGGCTACAGCTCCAATAAGGAAAATGATCAACGGACCAGAAGCATTTACTCCCGACAATGAATTTTGCCTGGGACCAATTGGTCCGACCGGATTTTTTTCTGCAGCGGGATTTTGCGCCCATGGTATTGCAGGAGCTGGCGGTGTAGGAAGAGAAATGGCCGCCTGGGTTTTGGATGGCATGCCCACAATGGATCTTTGGGAAATGGACGTGAGAAGATTTGGGGCACAATACAAATCATTTTCCTATTCACTCGCACGGGTAAAAGAAAATTACGAAACCTATTACAATATCAGGTATCCGGGGGATGATCGTCAATCAGGGAGGCCATTAAAAATAAGTTCGGCTTATGAGTGGCACAAAAAACAAGGTGGAGTATTTGGCGAAAAATCAGGATGGGAAAGAGTAAACTATTATGAAACAAACGAAGATCCTTCATACGAGTATTTACGACCAAAAGGATGGGCCGGAAAAAACTGGAGCACAGCGGTTGTAGTAGAATCAAAAGCAACCCGGGAGAACCTCGGAATATATGATGAATCCTCTTTTTCGAAAATTGCCATTAGGGGAAAAGGAGCGGGAAATTATTTGGAGCATTTATGCAGCAATAAAATAGTAAAGGGTCCGGGCTCGGTTACTTATACTCAAATGCTGAACGTTCGTGGCGGAATTGAAAGTGACGTCACCATCACGCAGGTTTCCGATGATGAATTCAGAATGATTTCCGGAACCGCTTTGAACAGTCATGACATGGCATGGCTCACGGAACACCTCCCCGAAGATGGAAGCGTTGAACTGGAAGATATAACGGCAAAGCTCACCTGCTTTGGGATATGGGGACCAGAAACCAGGAATTTTCTTTCTACACTGACGGATGCAGATTTATCAACTACGTCATTTCCTTTCCTCAGCATGAGGAAAGCGAACCTGGGAAAATTCAACGTGGAGATGGTGAGAGTGACATTTGTTGGCGAATTTGGCTATGAAATTTATGCTGATAGTAAGGACGGACTATCTCTTTGGGAATATTTGTGGGAGTCGGGGAAAAGATTCAATATGATCGCATGCGGTTATAAAGCAATTGATTCATTGCGGGCGGAAAAAGGATACCTGTATTGGGGATCAGATATGAGTCCGGACGAAACTCCATTCGAAGCAGGTCTTGGATTTGCGGTCGCGATGAGTAAAGATTTTATTGGCTGGCAGGCACTGGAAAAACATGTTGTTGAGAAAAAACTTGTTACAATTATTTTGAGTGATGAGAGATCAATAGTTTTAAGTAATGAACCTGTTCGAGTAAATGAGAATATTGTAGGCCGCGTCACTTCCGGAGGATTTGGTGTAAGTATTGGTGCATCTATTGCATTTGCGTATGTGCCGGTGCAAAATGCTGTTGTAGCAACTGAAGTTGAGATTTTAGTTTTCGGCGAATGGATCAAAGGAAAAATTGTTAAAGGTCCGCTCTATGATCCGAAAGGGAAAAGGGTAAGAGAGTAAATATGTTTTGTCTGCCTGCTCACCTTCGCTAAGCTTGCGCCACCGCTATAGCTTGTACCTTCGCTATCGCTTCGGCACACAGGTTAGCGCACGCGGTCAGCGAA